>JANMYH010000371.1:0-2355 GCA_031381925.1 Burkholderiales bacterium
CCGGCGCGGTTTCGCCCGCACTACATCCACGGCGACGAGCCGCTTCCCGAGGGCCATGTGGTGCTCAAGTTCGCACTCGGGCGTTTTTCGCGCGGCTGGCACCGTGACCTTTCGCATCACGACCAGCAGGCACTGACCGAGGCCGCGCGCGCGTTCGTGCGCCAGGTCTGCCTCTGGGAGCGCGCGACGCCGTACCAGGTGCTGTGCCTCGGACGCGACGCTGCACGCGACGCGATCAAGGAAAACTACCGGCTGCTGATGGCGCTCCTGCATCCCGACCGCCCGGACGCGCTGGCGCACGCGTGGCCGGAGGACTCAGCGCAGCGGGTGAACGACGCGTACGCAATGCTTTCCGATGCCGAACAGCGCCGCGCCTACGACGAAGGGATCCGCGCGGCGCACTGCGCCGGCGGGTTCGAACGCGTCTCACCTTCCGTCATGAGGTCGGGGCCGGCACCGCGCCGCAGGGGGCTGGTGCGGACCGTTGCGGTCGTGAGCGTCGTCGTGGTCGCGCTCTTCCTGGTCCAGTCCTGGTGGCTCGGCGACGTCCCCAGTCACTACACGCTCCTGGAGCGCGCATCCCCGCTGCACGCTTCCGCGAAGTGGGTGCGCGATGCGCTCCCCAACGTCGAGCTGCCTCGATTCATGGATTTCAAGCCGGCTGCCGCCTTCGATCCGATCGAGCTCCTCCCTGCGTCGAAGCAGCCCCATCGATTGGCGTCGGTGGCGGTCTGGACGCCCCTTGCAATGAGCACGGGTGCCCCTGCTCGGGAGCCGGTGCTGCAGCCTGAAGCAGCGGTGCCGGTCCCGGCAGCGGTTCCGGCGCAGAGCCCTCCCCTGCGGGAGGTTGCTCCCCCCCCGACTCTCACGCTCGCCCAGGCCGTGGTGCCGCCCGCAGCTGCTCCGGCGCCTCGCGATAGCACGGCCGCGGCCCCAACGCCCGAACATGTCGAGATGCTCGTGGCCCGACTTGTCAGCTTTTACGAGGCCGGGGATTCGCAAGGCTTGGTGGGGCTTTTCGACGCCGACGAGATGGGGTTCTGGAAGGGATACCAGACTCGAGCCACGTATTCGGATTTCTTCCGCGCCACGCGCGAGCGGCGCCTTCGCATGGACCGCCTCAAGTGGCAGACGGGCCCACGGCTCGCTCAGGCACGCGGCGATGCAACGATCGTCGCAGACTACTCCGACGGCGCGGGCAAGGTCGAACGCAAGGTTGCGGTGGAGATCGACATCGCCTTGCGCGACGGCCAGGCCCGAATCACCCGCCTCCTGCTCTTCCCCGGCGGCAGCTAGGTGGACCGCACAGTCGCATGGCACGCCGGGACGCTTGCACTGGCCCTGCTGCTTGCCTGGCGGATCATCACGGTGAACGCGGTGCTTTTCGGTGACGATGGCCGCCCGAAGTGGCCCGATGCCGCGACCCGCGCCGTGCCGGACAGGGGCGCCCTGGCCGCCGTCCTGCGCGAAAACCCCGGAGAAGTGGCCGCGCTCCTGGTGTTTGCGCAGCAGCAGGAGCGTGCCGGAGACGTCACGGGTGCGACGAAAGCCTACGAGTCCGCCCTCGCCGTGGCCCCGGTCGATCGCGATGCGCTGCAACTCTCGGCGGGTTTTTTCCTGCGACAGGGCCGGACGAAGGAAGCGGTGCAGCAGCTCGATCGCCTTGCCGAGCACTACAGCCTGTACGACAGCGTCTTCCCCGCGCTCATGCAATTGCTGCCGGTTCGGGATTCGGGATGGGAGGCGATTCTTGCGCGCAATCCCGCGTGGCTGGGCGCCTTCATCGCCACGGCGTGCCGGCAATCGTCCGTCGACCCCCTGATGCTTGCTGCCCTCCTGCAGAAGCGCGTCTCGGCGGGTCGCGCCCAAGCCCTCGAGGTCGAATGCATCATCGACAGGCTGCGCTCGAACGGTCAATGGGAGGTCGGCTATCAGGTCTGGCTGAATACGCTATCCCGTGAAAGGCTCGCCGAAGTCGGCCACGTATTCAATGGCGGGTTCGAGCGCCCGGCGAGCGGCGTCGGTTTCGACTGGAAGCCTTCCCTCGGACCAGATCGCCAGCTGGGCCACGCCGTGGAGTTCGCGACTTCCACCGGGAGTGGCGGCAAGCGAGCGCTTCGTGTGACCTACAACGGCAAGCGCCAGGCCGCGCCGGCAATTCACCAACTCATGGCGGTGGTCCCCGGACGCTACGAATTCACCGGGCTTGCCCGCATCGACGCGCTCAATAGTGTCCGTGGTGTGCAGTGGGCGCTGCGCTGCGTGGCAAAGGATGGCCGATCTACGCTGGTGGCCGCCTCCGAGCGCTTCCTCGGCTCGAGCGAATGGCGGCCCTTCGCGTTCGAGGCCGTGGTG
>JANMYH010000381.1:0-25618 GCA_031381925.1 Burkholderiales bacterium
GAGCGCTTCATCGAGGCGCTCGACCAGGTGCACGGCATCCTGCTGGTCACCGGGCCGACCGGTAGCGGCAAGACGACCACCCTTTACACGGCCCTCGACCGCCTCAACCGGCCCGAGGTGAAGATCGTGACGGTCGAGGACCCGGTCGAATACCAGATGCCGGGCATCAACCAGATCCAGGTGAAGCCGCAGATCGAGCTCACGTTCGCCAACGCGCTGCGCTCGATCGTGCGCCAGGACCCCGACATCATCATGGTGGGGGAGATCCGCGACGTGGAGACGGTGAGGATCGCCATGCAGTCGGCGCTCACCGGCCACATGGTGCTGTCGACCGTCCACACCAACGACGCGCCCTCGACCGTGAGCCGGCTCCTCGACATGGGTGCCGAGGATTACCTCCTCACCTCGACCATCAACGGCATCCTCGCGCAGCGCCTGGTGCGCACCCTCTGCCCCAAATGCCGCGAGCCGCACGCGGCGCTCCCCGAGGTGGTCGAGCAGATGAGCCTGCGCCGCTACGTGCCCACGGGCCCGATTACGCTCTACCGCGCCGTCGGATGCCCCGAATGCGCGGGCACCGGGTACTGGGGCCGCATCTGCATCATCGAGATGCTGAAGATGTCCGACAACCTGCGCTCCCTGATCATGCGCCACGCGACCGCGGGGGACCTGCGCTCGGCGGCCATCATGGAAGGCATGGAGACGATGTTCGAGAATGGGCTACGCAAGTCGCTCGCGGGCATCACCACCATCGAGGAAGTCCTGCGCGTCACGCGCGAGGATTGAACCCGTGGCGTTCTTCCAATACAAGGCGGTCACTCCCGCGGGAGAAGTCCAGGAGGGCGTCTTGGAGGCTTCGAGCTCCCAGGCCGCGGTCGCGCGCCTGCAGGAGATGGGGTTCATCCCCATCCGCGCCGAAGAGGCCGGCGGCGCGAAGGCGGCGTCCACCCAGTCCGCGAATCCGTCGCTCTTCAGCCGCAAGGGCGTCAGCCAGCAGGACATCGGCGTGGTCACGCGCGAGCTGGCGACCCTCCTCAAGGCGGGGCTGCCGCTCGATCGCAGCTTCGAGATCCTGATCAACCTCGCGGAGAGCCCGCGGATCGCGGAGCTGCTGGGCAAGATCCGCAACGACGTGCGCGGGGGCTCGTCGCTTTCCAAGGCGCTCGAGTCGCAGCGCGGCGTCTTCACGCGCTTCTACATCAACATGATCCGGGCGGGCGAGGCCGGGGGAAGCCTTCCCCTGGTCCTGCTGCGGCTCGCTGAATACATGGAACGCGCCAAGGCTCTGCGCGACAACGTGACCGCCTCCCTCACCTATCCCGCGTTCCTCGCGGTGGTCTCGGCGTTGGCGGTGGTGGTGCTGCTGGGCGCGGTGGTGCCGCGCTTCAAGCCGATCTTCGCCGGCACCGGCAAGGCCGTCCCGCTCATGACCCAGGCCGTGCTCTGGGCTGGCGATACCATGCGCAACTACGGCTGGGCGATATTGGTGGGGCTGGCGGTGCTCGCCTACCTTGCAATGCGCCACCTCCAGGATCCGGAGGTCCGGTTCCGCTTCGACCGCTGGCTGGTGACCGCGCCTGTCATCGGAACGCTCTTCTCGCGCGTTGAGATGGCGCGGTTCGCCCGGACTCTCGGCACCCTGCTGTCCAACGGGGTCACCCTGGTGGCCGCCCTGAACATCGTTCGGGAAACAATGAACAACGCCTGGCTCGCGGAGGCCATCGGGAATGTGGCCCGCGATCTCAAGGAGGGACGCGGCCTCGGCCGCCCGATGATGGAGACCGGACGCTTCCCGATGCTCGCGGTCCACATGATCATGGTGGGCGAGGAGACCGGCCGGCTCGACGACATGCTGATGCAGGTCGCCGAGACCTACGACCGCGAGGTCGAGGTCGCCATCCGCAAGGCCCTCGCCCTGCTGCAGCCGGTCATGATCGTCGCGATGGCGGCGGTCATCGGCTTCATCATCATCGCCATCCTCTCGGCGATGCTTTCCGTATACGACTTACCGATCTAGAGCAGAGGAGCATCCATGGCACGAACCTCCATACGATTGCGCCGGCAGCGCGGCTTCACGATCCTCGAGATCGTGATCGTCTTCATCCTTCTCGCCGGCATCATGGCCTTCGTCGGCCCGAAGATCTTCGAGCAGATGGGGCGCGCGAAGTCGAGCGAGGCCAAGATCCGCATCCAGCAGCTCGCGGGGCAAGTCGAGATGTACAAGCTCGAGGTCGGCAAGTATCCCGAGAACCTGCAGGCGCTCGCCAAGCAGCCGGGCGGCACCGAGGGCAAGTGGAACGGCCCTTACGCCAAGGAGCCGGACCTGAAGGACGCCTGGGGCAACGACTATCGCTACACCATTCCGGGCCAGGGGAAGGCCTACGACATCATCTCGCTCGGCGCCGACGGCAAGGACGGCGGCGAGGGCGAGAATCGGGATGTCAGTAACTAGGTGGAACGAAAATTGGATTCCCGCCTGCGCGGGAATGACACCCAGGGCGGCTTCACGCTGCTCGAAGTGATCGTGGTCCTCGCCCTGGCGGGGATCCTGTACGGGCTGATCCTCGGCGTGCCGATGCGCGGCGCCTCCGTGGCGGATCTCAAGTCGGCGGCGCGCACGCTGGCCTCGGGCCTGCGCCAGGCGCAGACCACCGCGATGGTGACGCGGCGCGACGCGGTCCTCACACTCGACCTCGATGCGCGCGAGTACCTGATGCCGGGCGACAAGGAGCCGCGCAAGCTCGCTGACGGCATCGATCTCAAGCTCTACACCGCCCAGTCGGAGGTCACGAGCGAGCGCAAGGGCGCGATCCGTTTCTATCCTGATGGCAGCTCCACCGGCGGGCGCATCACCGTCGCCTCCGGAGAGCGCAAGTTCCTCGTGGATGTGGACTGGCTCACGGGGAGGGTTTCGATTGGGGATTGACCGGAGAGTGATTGGGCCCCCGCCTCCGCGGGGGCGGCCCCCCTCTGCGAAACGCGGGGCCGGGTTCACCCTCATCGAGGTCGTGGTCGCCTTCGTGATGCTGGCCCTGGTTCTCGCCACTTCATTCCAGATCTTCTCGACCGGGATGCAGCGCGCGGGAGACCTCGAGGACTACTCGCGTGCGCTGGTGATCGCGCAGTCGCAGCTCGCGAGCACGAGCCTCGGCGAGACTTTCGAGGAGGGCGTGACCTCGGGGGAGACCGAGGACCGGCGCTTCCGCTGGAGTGTCTCGATCGCGACCTTCGGCGACGGAACCGATCCCGCCAAGCGGATCCAGGCGTCCTATTACTCGGTGCGCATCGCCGTGCGCGTGGCCTGGCAGACCGCGGCCGAGCGCGAGCGCCACCTCGACTTGTCGACCCTCGCGGTCGGCCGGGGCGTCTGATGCGCCGCCGCCCCCGGGGCTTCACCCTGATCGAGATGGTGGTCGCGATGGCGCTCCTCGGCACCATGATGCTGCTGATGTACTCGGGCCTCACCTTCGGGCTGCGAGGGTGGGACGCCGCCGACACCAACGGGCGGCGCACCGCCGACCGGCGCATCGCGGAGAATTTCCTGCGCCGCGAGATCAGCGAGACATTCCCGATGCGCTTCAAGGACCCGATGACGCTCAAGGTCGCCTTCGAGGGCAAGGAGAATCGCCTGCGCTTCGTCTCGTCGCGGCCCGCGGGGATCTCGGCGGGCGGCCTGTCGCTGGTCGGCCTCGAGGTCGAGACCGACGACGTGAAGCGCAAGCGCAACCTGGTGATGCGCCGCGCGATGCCCGACGACGACGCCAAGGACTTCGCGCCCCTCGACAAGGCCGAGCGCACGGTGCTGTTCGAAGGCGTCGACGCTGTCGCGTTCGATTACTTCGGCTCGGAGAACGATTTCACCGACCCGAAATGGGTCGAGGCGTGGGATTTCGCGGGGCGCATCCCGCAGCTGATCCGCATCCGAATCCGCACCGCCGACGGCGGCGCGCTCCCCGAAATGGTGGTGCGGCTGATGCTGAGCGAGGAGGCCGGTTGCCTCGAAAGCGCCTTCCAGCGCGTCTGCCGCCCGCGGAGGAGCCCATGAGGCGCGCGCAGCGTGCCCGCCAGCGCGGCGTGGCCCTGGTCCTGGTCATGTGGGTGTCGGTGATCCTGGCGGTCGTGGCCGGGAGCTTCATCCTCGAGCGGCGCACCGAAACGCTGATCGTGATGAACTCGATCTCGATGGCGCGCGCCGAGGCCGCGGCCGATGCGGGGGTGTCGCGGGCGATCGCGGAGTCATATCGCAACGACCCCGCCGCGCTCGATGCCTGGAAACGCGACGGCGCGCCGCACGACTGGGTGTGGGACGGCGTGCCGGTGCGCGTCGAAATGCGCGACGAGTCTGCTAAAATCGACCTGAATACTGCCTCGGAAGCGTTGTTGCGTGGATTGCTGGTCTCCTCGGGCCTCGCCGACGAGGAAGCCAACCGGCTCCTCGACGCCATCCTCGACTGGCGGGACCCGGACTCCTTCAAGCGCCCCAATGGAGCCGAGGAACCCGACTACCGCGCCGCCGGACTCACTTACCGCCCCGGCAACGCTCCCTTTCAAGCCTTGGAGGAATTGCAACTCGTGCTCGGCATGCGTCCCGAAATCCATCGTCGTCTCGCCCCGTCGCTCACGGTGTATTCGCGCCAGACGGGCGTGAACCCGCAAGTGGCGAGTCGCGAGGTGCTGCTCGCCATCCCGGGGATCACCACGCAGGTCGTGGACGACTACATCGCCCGGCGCGAAGCCGCGCTCGCGGCCGGCCAACCGGTGCCCACGCTCCCCCAGGCCGGGGCGTTCGCCTCGGGAATGTCGCCGGTGATCAACGTGCGGTCGGTTGCCCGCGCCGAGGATGGGACGGTTTTCTCGCGCGAAGCGGTCGCCCTGCTGCGCCCGGTGCCGCGCCGCCCCGTGACCTACGTGGCGTGGCGCGAAACGCCGGTGCCGCCGAAGGCGGCGGAATAGATGGCTGCCACGCCCGATTTTTCGGCCTCGCGCCCGACGCCGCTCTGGAGACAGAAGCTCACCGGGTTCTGGCGCTGGTGGACGGGCGAGCTCGCCGCGGTGCTGCCCGATCGGTTCGCGCGCGGATCGCGGGTGCCGGTCCTTGCGCTCGAAGGCGGCGAGGTCGTCGTGGTGGAGCCCAGGAGTGCTGCGGGTCCCACGGCGCGCGTTGCGCTCGAATCGCTCGACCCGGCGCAGGCACGCGCCGCGGTGGGCGCGATGCTCGAGCGCGCCGGCGAGAGCCGCGGCCGCGCGCGATTGCGGCTGGCGCGCGACGAGGCGCTGGTGCGCCGCGTGTCGATGCCGGCGGCGACCGAGGAGAATCTCGCGCAGGTGGTCGGATTCGAGATGGATCGACTCACGCCGTTCCGCGCCGAGGACGTCTACTTCGACCAGCACGTGGTCTCGCGCGATTCGGCCGCCGGCCAGATCGGCGTGCACCTCGCGGTCGCCCGTCGCGAGCTGGTGGATGCGCGTGTGGCGCGGCTGCGCGAGCTCGGCGTGAGCGTGCAAGGCGTGTCGGCGCGCGACGAGGTCGGCAACGGCGCCGCCGGGCTCGACCTGCTGCCGTCCGAGCAACGCGGTGAACGCGAGAGCCCCAACGAGAGGCTCGTCCGGCGCTCGCTCGCGATCGCGGTCGTGCTGCTCCTTTTCGCGGCCCTGGTGCTGCCGGCGTGGCAGAAGCGTGAAGCCATCATCGCGATGCATCCGTCGGTCGCCAAGGCGAAGCAGGAGGCGGAAGCCGCCGACGCCCTCGTGCGCACGCTCGAGCGACAGGTGGCCGACTACAACTTCGTGCAGGCAAAGCGGCACTCGCCGCCCGCGCTCGCCTATCTCGAGGACGTCTCGCGGCTGCTGCCGGACAACACCTGGGTCCAGCAATTCGACCTGCGCACCGCCGGCAAGAGCCGCGAGGTGCAGATCACCGGCGAGACCACGTCGTCGTCGAAGCTGATCGAGATCCTCGAGCAGTCGACGCTGCTCCAGAACGCCACGCCGAAGGGCAGCGTCACGCGCGGCTCGCAGCCCGGCACCGAACGTTTCATGATCGCCGCCGAGACGCGCGCCAAGCCCGCCCCCGATGCGCTGCCCGCGCGCGACGTCGCGATCCTCCAGCCCTCAGCACCGCCGCCGGTCCCGGCTCCGCCGGCGACCGCCGTCCTGGCCTCGCCCGCAGGCCCGGCGGAGACATCCGCCGTTCCCGCGACCCTGGAAGTGGTGCCGAAGGCCGAGGCGCCGCGGGAGCCGCCCGCGGCCGTGCCGCCGCCGGTTCCGGCGAGGGTGCAGCCCACGACGCCTGCCCAGAGGCAGGCCCCGCCGGTTCCCGAAGAGCTGAAGGCGCGCCGCGCCGAGCGTGAACGGGCCTATCTCGAGGCCCGGAAGGCGCGCGAAGACGATTTGCGCACGAGACGCCTGAACTCTGCCCCGAGGCAATGACGGCCATGCCCCTCGCGACGATGAATCCCGACCAGAACCGCAGGCTTGCGCTCGGCCTGCTGGTCGCCGTGGTCGTGCTTGTGGTCGCGACCATCGCCATTCCCGCCTGGTGGGTCACCAACCGCTATTACGGCGTCAAGCTCGACGAGACGCAGGGACTGCTCGATCGCTACCAACGGATCGCTTCGATGCGCCCGACGGTTGCCCGCGACATCGAGGTGATGCGCGCACACGACCCGCGCAAATTCTTCCTGCGCAGCGGTGCGGCAGCCCTTTCCGCCGCCGAGGCCCAGGAGGCGGTACGGGCAATCGTCGAGGCCAATGGCGGGCGCCTGATCACGATGCAGGCGCCTAATACGCGGGTCGAAGGCCGCTATCGCCAGGTGACGGTGAACGTGCAGCTCACGGCGAGCGTGATCGCGCTTCGCAAGATCCTGAACGCCATCGAGACGCGTACGCCGTTCCTCTTCGTGGACAACCTGATGGTGCGCTCGCAGGTCCCGTCCAACTTCAAGCCCGGGCCCGGCGCCGAGCCCGAGATGTTCGTGCAGTTCGACGTGTCGGGCTACTCGCTCGAGGGCCCTGCCTGATGGGCTGGCTCGTGCGCCGGCCGTTGGTCGCGGCGATGGCCGGCGTCGCGGCGCTGCTCGCGATCCTGATCGGGCTGGAGACCGGCATGGGCGCGCGCCTCACGCAGTCGACGCAACGCACGGCTGCGAAAGCCGCGACGCCGCCCGAGGCGAAGTTGCTGCCCCCGGTAATGGCGCAGGCCCCGGAGCAGGCGTTTCCGGAGATGACCGCGCGGCCGCTCTTTACGCCGACGCGGCGCCCCGCTCCGGCGGAGGCGGTCGCCGGGAAGCCCGCCTTCACCCGCGGGCAGTACGTGCTTCAGGGCGTGATCGTCGTCGGCGACCAGCGCACCGCGCTCCTGAAGGAGAAGGCCAGCGGGCGGGTCCACCGCGTCGATCGCGGCAAGGACGTGAACGGCATCACCGTGGAGTCGATCGATCCGACCGAGGTGACGCTCTTCATGGGCGGCGAGCGCGAGAAGGTCGCGCTCGTGGTGCAGCGCCCGGAAGGTACCGCGACTTCCACGGGCCGCAGCGTGGCGACTCCTTCCGGAGAGCCGGCGCAGGGCCCGTTCGGACCCAGTGCGGCGCCGAGTGCTCCCGCCGCCGCGGTCCCAGCCACGGCGGCGGTCAACCAGCCGCAAAATGTCTCGCCCAACGGTCTCCAGGCCCCGCCGGTCAACGTGAATCCCGCTGCGCGACCCGTTCCGGGCGCCACGAACCCCGGAGTCTTGGGCGCATCCCAACCGACCACGCAGCCGATGTCGCCCGAGGAACTCCTCGCCCGCCGTCGCGCGCGCCGCAACCAACCTACCCAGTGAGTCGCCCCATGGCCGTTCGTTTCCTCGAAAAACAAGTCGTCTTGGCACTCGCCTCGGCCTTCGTCATGGCGTCGTGCTCGTTGATGCCCCCGTCGCTGCGCAAGGCCGAGGAGATGCAGGCGCCTCCCCCCGAGGCGATCGCGGCACCCCCCGCCACGACATCCGGCGAGCTTGCCCCGAAGTCCGAGATCGCACAGGCCAAGGTGTATCCGGGCACGGGCGTCTTCATCAACTCCAAGCCCCTCGAGCAGCGTGTTCCGGGCGGGCCCGAGGAAGCCAGCCTCAACTTCGAGGGTCTCGACGTCCGCGAAGTGGCGAAGGTGATCCTCGGCGACTACCTGAAACAGTCGTACACCGTCCATCCGGCAGTTCAGGGGACGGTGACTTTCCGGACGGTGAAGCCCATCTCCCGCAAGGACCTGCTCCCCACCCTCGAGATGCTGCTGCGCCAGAACAACGCGGCCGTGGTGGTGGAGGAAGGCGTCTACAAGATCCTGCCGGTCGCCGCGGTGCGCGGCTCGGTGTCGCCGCAGCTCGGCCACAGCACGCTGCCGATCCCGCAGGGCTTCTCGGTGCTCGTGGTGCCGCTCCAATACGTCGGCGCGCGCGAGATGGCGAAGCTGCTCGAGCCCTTCGCCGCCGACAACACGGTGCGTGTGGACGAGACCCGCAACCTGGTGATCATCGCGGGCAACCAGCGCGAGATGCGCCACCTCATTGACACCATCGAGCTCTTCGACGTCGATTGGCTCTCCGGCTATTCGGTGGCGCTCTTCCCGATCAAGAGCGCGGAAGTCAAGACCCTGGTCGCGGATCTCGAAAAGGTGTTCGGCGCCGGCGCGCAAAGCCCGCTCGCAGGCGTCGTGCGCGTGATCCCCATCGAGCGGATGAATGCGCTCTTCGTCGTCTCGACCCAGCCGCGCTACCTCGACATGGCAAAGGAATGGCTCGAGAAGTTCGACCAGGTCGGCAGCACCTCCGGCGGCTCGCGCTTCTTCGTCTACCCGGTGAGGAACGGCAAGGCCGAGAACCTCGCCCAGCTGATCGGCGAGCTCTTCTCTTCGCGCCGCACCACCACAACCGCGCCCACGCTCGCGCCGGGCTCCCGCCCGACGGAGCTGCGCAGCGCGCCCTTCGGGCAGACCGCCCCGCAGGCGCAGACCACGACGACGACGGTTACGCCGATACCTTCCGCATCGACTTTCCAGATGCCCGGTTCGGGAGTCGGCGGCCAGACCGCCAACGAGGTGCGTGTCATCGCGGACAAGGACACCAACTCGCTGCTGATTCTCGCCACCCCCTCGGACTATGAAGTGATCGAGAGCGCCCTTCGCAAGCTCGACGTGGTACCGCGCCAGGTGCTGGTCGAGGTCATGCTCGCCGAAGTGCTGCTGCGCGACGAGCTTCGCCTCGGCATCGAGTGGTTCATCAACACGCGGAACAACACCTCGGGCCGCTTGAATGTCGGCGGGTTGCCGACGACGCCCACGGGACCGATCCCGGTGACCGCCAGCTCGATCTTCCAGCTGGTGAATTTCGTGGGAACCGACGTGCGGGCGGTGCTGAATGCCCTCGGACGCGACGGCAAGTCGAAGACGCTCGCCAGCCCGCACATCATGGTCCTGGACAACCAGAAGGCGCAGGTCAAGGTCGGCGACCGGATCTCGGTGCAGACCCAGGCCCAGACCGGCGTCAACACCACCGGCGGCGTGCTCAACAGCTTCCAATACCTGGAAACCGGGGTGCTGCTGGCCGTGACCCCGCGCATCAATTCGGGCGGCATGGTCACCCTCGAGGTCAACCAGGAAGTCAGCAGCGCGGACTTCACGACCGTCAACGCAAGCAACCCGAATCCCACGGTCCAGTCGCGCTCGGCGCAGACCACGGTGGTGGTGGCCTCCGGCGAGTCGATCGTCTTGGCCGGCCTCATCAAGGAAGACGGCGGGCGCTCGAGCGTCGGCATTCCCCTGCTCTCCAAAATTCCGATTCTCGGCGCGGCCTTTGGCGCCCAGGGATGGAGCCTGAATCGCACCGAGTTGGTGTTAGTGATCACTCCGCGAATCGTGAATGACACGGCCCAGGCACGCCAGGTCACCGAGGAACTGCGGCGCAAGCTTCCGGCGCTCGAATCGATGCTTCCCCGGCCGCCGAAATACCCGCCTCCGGACACCTCCGGGACGGTCCAGGCCCCCCCTAAATAGCCTTAGAACCCGGATTAAGAAGTCCACCGAACGCGTTGAAACCCAACGCGTTTGGTGTCGCCTTTTTACCAGAGTGTTGTAAAAACAACACACTGTTGTAAAAATCTTTCGAATTTGTTTGACGCGGAGAATCAACTTGAATAGTCTTTGGCCACAACAGGACGGATGCGCAGTGGGTAAAACGGGGCTCGGTAAGGTGTTGGCGGGAGTATTTGCGGTGCTATTGGTCGCCCTGATGGGGGCCTGTGCCACGGCAAATCCTCGCGGCTCCGAGGCCACGGTCAAGGAAAGAGCCCAGGCCCGCTGGAACGCGCTGGTGCAGGGGGATGTGAAGGCGGCGTACGAATTCTTCAGTCCCGGCAGCCGAGCAACCATGTCCCTGGCGGATTTTGCAAGCGGCATCAGGATCGGGTTCTGGAAGGCGGTCGTGGTGGAGCAGGTGGAATGCGGCGCGGATAGCTGCGACGTTCGCTCCACCATCGAGTACGACCACCGTGGGATGCGGGTCAAGACGCCGCATCGAGAGACCTGGGTGCGCGAAGGATCGAATTGGTGGTTTCTGCGTAGATAGTCCGATTGACGCAGCTGGAAAGACGATTTCGACGGTTCATTTGTAAAAAAGCAGTCCCTTGGGATAGAATTCGCGAGTTGTAACCTCTGGAAAGTGATCACTTTCTTAACAAAGGAGTAAGTCAAAATATGAATACCTTCAAAAGAAAAGCTCTGTTTGCCGCCGTCGTCGCAGGCCTGGGCGTCGCTGGCAGCGCAGAAGCTGTCTTCATTGCCCCCAACAGAACGGGCCAAGCCCTTCTGTATCCGTACTACACGGTGCAGAACAATGGCACGAACTCGTGGAACACCTACATCTCCGTCGTGAACACGACCCCGGATGCCAAGGCCGTCAAGGTCCGCATCCTCGAGGGCCGCACCTCCGCGGAAGTGCTGGACTTCAACTTGTTCCTGTCGCCCAACGACGTCTGGACCGCTGCGATCATCCCGAGCGACGCGACGAACACCTCCGGTGGCCGCATCATCACCCGCGATGTTTCGTGCACCGCTCCTGCGATCCCGGCTGCCGGCGAGCCCTTCCGTAACTTCCAGTACAGCTCGCAACTTGCGGCCCTCGGCCGCGGCCTCGACCGTACTCGCGAAGGCTACGTCGAGATCATCGAGATGGCCTCCCTGACGGGCGCGACCGCGACTGCGGTCACCCACGTCGCCGGCGTGCCGGATGACTGCTCGGTGGTCCAGGTGTCAAGCTATGCCGCGATCAATGCGAGCGGCGACGCGCTGCCCCAAACCGGCGGCCTGACCGGCACCGGCACGCTCATCAACGTGAACACCGGGCTGGACGCTGGCTACAAGCCGGACGCGCTGGATGCGTTCAGCAACGTTGGCCAGATCACCAGCACTGGCGCCACGACCCCGGCCCTCGCCGAAGTCGTTCCGCCCGCCAGCGCCGTGTTCAACAGCGGGTATGACCCCCTGGGCAGCATGAACGCCACGCTGTACCGCTCGGACTTCGTCGACGGCTCGCACGTTCTTGCCGGCGCGCAAGCGCTCGCCTCGGTCTTCATGCACGAGTCGATCATGAACGAGTACGTTCTCGACACGGCTTCCGCGTCGCTGACCGACTGGGTCGTCACCCAGCCGATCAAGAATTTCTTCGTGGACACCGTCACGGCCTCCCCGCCCTACACCGGCGTGCTGACCGCGAGCGGCGCGTGCGAGGAAGTGGAATTCACGTTCTTCGATCGTGAAGAGCGAAGCGCCACCGCTGGCGGGATCGACTTCTCCCCGCCGCCCCCGTCGGGCCCGTCGAGCTCGATCTGCTGGGAATCCACCGTCCTGTCGATCCGCAACGCCGCTGCTCACATGCCGACGGATCCCGCGATCTCCGGCGTGCTGGCCTCGCGCAACACGACGAGCATCAGCATCACCGACACGTTCCAGAACGGCTGGGCGCGCCTGCGCTTCGTCGATACCAACGCTTCCGGTGTCGGCCTGGTCTCGTTCGCGGGTGACTCGGCGATCATCACCCCCGGTGGTCCGCTGGTGAACGGCTCTGCTGGTCCGTACACCTTCTTCGGTCTGCCGGTGACGGGCTTCATGATCCGCACGTTCAGCAACGGAACGCTGACTTGCGCGAGTGGTTCCTGCCAGGGCAACTACGCGAGCTTGTTCGATCACGCGTATCGCAACGTCATCACTCCGTAAAGGGCGATGGTCCCGGGGAGTTTCCGGGAAATGCCTGGAACAGGCGGACCTTCGGGTCCGCCTGTTTTTTTCATTTAGTGATGCTTCTCACATCCCAACCGCCAGGAATTCTGGTAAACTTCAGCCTGTGGTTTAAGATGCGCCGGTATCTACCGGTTTTTTCGAATAATTTTAGGCCCACCGATGGCGCCTAAATGCCGATACAGGGAGAGTCCATGATTGCCTTTCAAACCCTCATCCGGCGCACAGCAGCAGTTTTGGGTGCGATCGCCGCCGTGACAGCTACCGGCCTTGCGACCGCCCAGTCTGTGACCCTCTCGGGAACGAGCGGGAATTCCTGCACCTATTCGCAGATGACGGTCAATCCCAGCGGCAACGTCACCGTTGCATGCGCTGGCAGCACCACTGCGACCTTCACATTGACGGCCCCGACGTCGCTGGCCCAGAACGTCACGACCGGGAGCGAGATCCGGGTGAACCGCTCGGGCTCGTCGACCAGCGACGTCGCGGTCGACGTCAACGTTACCGGAAACTGCTCGTCGGCCACGAGCTCGCTCAACTTCCCGGCAGGCACACTGGCTTCCCAGAACGTTGTCGTCACTACCGGTACGGCCACGTCGCCGGTCACCAAGTGCAACGTGTCCATCGCTCCGGGTACCGGCGGCACGGCTGGAATTCCCGCGAGCGTCGGAGTCGACGTGGTCAACCCGGACGCGGACGTGACCTTTGCATTCGAAGCGTCGTCGTCGGTGGCCACCGTGGGTCCCGGATTCATGACGGTCGCGATCAAGCGGGGCGGCGGTACCAACGGAACCTGGAACGTCCCGGTGACGCTCTCTGGCACGCTGGCCACCGGAGGCACGCCCCTGGCTGGCACGCTGTCCGCGTTGAGCGTCACTTTCGCGCCCAATGAGTCGCGGAAGACGCTGATCTACACTCCGCCGGCGGCTACACCTGCGACGCCTTCACTCCCCGCAACAATGGTGTTCTCGTTTGGTACGCCCACCGGCGGCGTGCCGGGCCAAGGTGGATCCCCGTCCGGAAACTACGCGACCCACACGTTGACGCTCAACGGCCCGGCGATCGGTTGCCCGGTTCCCGAGACAGCGGCGAACGACCTCGGTGGCGGTGGCAAGACGAACCTCACCAGGCTCCCGTCCGGCACCGTCTACACGTTCACGCTGCCCGCGCTGACGCTAGGCAAGATTTCCGGGATCTTCAAGCTCTCCGAGACGACGGTCACCTTCCCGCTCGCCCCGTGGAATTACGAGATCCACATCAACAAGTGCAAGGGCCTGGTCCAGGCCACGCCGGGAAGCGGCTGCTACGCGTCCAGCGCGAACAAGACGCTCTTCAACAAGGTGTGGTTCATCCAGTTCACCGGGGCCTATAACACCGCCGCGAAGCTCGACGCCAGCGGCTACTGCTATGCCCCGCCGTCCGAAGGCCCGTGGTATGTCAACATCCGCTACAACTACGCGGGCTGCTCGACCGCGCCGTGCGGCTGGCACGCGCAGTGGACGAACTGGGCGTATTGATCCACGACACCGAGTCATTTCGCAGACAGCGCCCGGGCATGCCCGGGCGCTTTTTCTTTACGGGAATCACATGTACGCAATCAAAAGCCTCATCGCCTGCCTGACCGCGGCCGTCGCCCTGCCGGCCATCGCCCAATCCACCCCCGCAAAGGCCCCGAGCCCGGTCGCATTGGACCTGCCGCTCGTCGTCGACGGGAACGTTCGCGTCGACGTGGCCGATTTCGAGGGCAACATCCTGCGGCTCCCCGAGGACAAGCGCGCGGGGTTCCGCTTCAGCTACGACCGGGTGGCCGCCGTGGTGGATAACGTCTATATCGCGCGGGCCCTGGGCCAGCGGGCACGCGACGCGGGCCTCGACAAGGATCCGGCGGTCCAGGCGCGGCTCGCGCAATTGCAGGACGCCTACCTCGCCGACCTCTACGTCCAGAAGATCGAGAAGGACACGACGGCTGCACCCAACCTCGACTCGCGCGCGCGCGAGCTCTATGTGGCCGATCGCGAGAAGTACCTCACCGACGAGGAAGTCCAGGTCCATCAGATCCTGGTCGGTGTCGTGTGCCGCACCAAGGAATCCGCCAACGACATCGCACGCCAGGCCTATGCCGAGGCCAAGGGCGGCCAGGACTTCCTCGCGCTTGCGGCGAAGTACAGCGACGTGGGCGAGAAGGCCTACAAGGGCGGGGACATCGGCTGGGGACCCGTGAAGAAGCTCGTCGAGCCGGTGCGCGCGGCGCTCGCCAAGATGAAGAAGGGCGAAATCTCCGAGCCGGTCGAGTCGCCCTTCGGCATCCACGTGCTCAAGCTGATCGACCGCAAGCCCCCGACGCAGAAGCCTTTCGACTCGGTCAAGGCCGAGATCGTCGCCGTGGAGCGCGCGAAGCTGCAGCGCAAGCGGGTCGAGGACATGATCACTTCCGTGCGCAGCTCGGGCACCGTCGTCACCTATCGCGAGAACGTCGAGAAGCTGGTCGCGCCGGGCATCGACATCGAGGAACTCACGCAGAAGGCCCGTGACGCGCATCGGACGCCGGCAGCGCGACCGGACGCGGCGAAAAAGTAGGCGATGATCCGGGTCTTCATCGGCTACGACTCGCGCGAGACGGTGGCGTATGGGGTGCTCGCGCATTCCATCAACGCCCGCGCGACCGAGCCCGTGGCGATCACGCCGGTGATGCTCACGCAGCTCGAGTCCGTGTTCCAACGCGAGAGAAATCCGCTGCAATCGACCGAATTCTCGTTCTCGCGCTTCCTCGTGCCGTGGATGTGCGGCTACGAGGGCTGGGCCGTCTTCATGGATTGCGACATGCTGATGCGCGAAGATGTAGCGCGCCTGTGGGCGTTGCGCGACGAGCGCTTCGCGGTCCAGGTGGTCAAGCACGAGCACGTGCCGAAGGAGGACACCAAGTTCCTGGGCACGGTACAGACCAAGTACCAGAAGAAGAACTGGTCGTCGGTGATGCTGATGAATTGCGCGAAGTGCGCGGCACTCACCCCCGACTTCGTGAATCAGGCGAGCGGCCTGGAACTGCACCAGTTCAAGTGGCTCGCCAATGACGAGCTGATTGGCGCGATCCCTTCGGCCTGGAACCACCTGGTGGGCTACGACGCGCCGCGGCGCGACGCGAGCCTGGCCCACTTCACCATCGGCGGGCCGTGGTTCGACGAATACCGCGAATCGGAGTTCGCGCCGGAGTGGTTCGCCGAGCGCGACGCGATGCTCGGATCCAGGCCGCGCGCGAAGGTAGCGGCCGCGTCCTAGCGGCGAGGACCGAGGCCGATGGCGCACGTCGCGGCTCCCAACGCAGGCCCCGGTCGATGGGCCTGGTTGCTGTACTCCTTCACGCGCCGCGAGGTCCTCGGGCGCTACGCCGGCAGCGTCACCGGCCTCGCCTGGAGCCTGCTCCATCCGCTGGCCCAGCTCGCGATCTTCGCGTATGTCTTCAGCCAGGTATTCCGCGTGGCGGTGCCGCCGGGATATCCGGGCGCGACCTACGTGGGCTTCGTGGCCGTGGCGCTCTGGCCATGGATCATGTTCTCCGAGGGCATGACGCGCGCGATGGGGTCGATCGGCGCCAACGCGGGGCTCATCAAGAAGGTCGCCTTTCCGCACCGCCTGCTCGTGTACGCGTCGGTCCTGGGGTGCTGCGTGGTGCACGCGGCGGGCTTCATTGCGGTCCTCGTCGCGCTCAAGCTCTTCGGCGAGCCGATCCGGCTCTCCGGCCTGCCGGTTGCGTTGCTGCTCATGGTCCCCTACATGCTGCTCGCCGCCGGACTGGGCGCCATCCTCGCCGCGCTGCAGACCTTGCTGCGCGACGTCGAGCATGTCGTGCAGGTGGTGATCACGATGCTCTTCTACGCCTCTCCGATCCTCTATCCCGCCAGCATCATTCCCGCCGCGCTCCAGGGCTGGGTGAAGGTGAACCCTCTCGGCTGGTTCTCGGAACGGATGCGCGAAGTGCTCCTGCAGGGCTCGGGGCTGGTCGCGGGTGACGCCGTCGTCGCCACGGGTTGCGTCGCCGTATTCCTGGCCGGGCTCTGGGTGTTCAACCGGCTCTCGCCTAGCTTCGAGGACTTCCTCTGATGGGCGAGGCGGCCTCTCTCATCCGGCTCCAGGGTGTCACCAAGGACTATCCGAAGATCGCAACCGGTGGCGAGCGGCTGCGCACGCTCGCCGCACTCCTGTTTCGCAGTCGCGAAATGCCGCATTTCCGCGCCCTCCAGGATGTCGACCTCGAGGTGATCCGCGGCCAGTCGGTCGGCATCGTCGGCGAGAACGGCGCCGGCAAGTCGACGCTGCTGAAGATCGTGGCGGGGGTGGTGCGCCCAACGCATGGGACCGTGGAGGTGAATGGCCGCGTGGGCGCGCTCCTCGAACTCGGCAGCGGCTTCCATCCCGAGTACACCGGGCGCGAGAACATCCACCTCGCGAGCGCGTTGATGGGCAAATCACGTCGCGAGCTGCTCGACAAGATCGGCTCGATCATCGATTTCGCCGACATCGGCAGCCACATCGACGAGCCGGTGAAGCATTACTCGTCGGGGATGGCGGTGCGCCTCGGCTTCGCGGTCGCCACCGCGATGTCGCCCGAGGTGCTGATCACCGACGAGGTGCTCGCGGTGGGCGACGAGTCCTTCCAGAAGAAATGCGTCGCCTGGCTCGAGCGCTACCTGGCCGATGGCGGCACGCTGCTGCTTTGCTCCCACAGCATGTTCCACATCCAGACGCTCTGCAGCCGCGCTCTCTGGATCCACCACGGGCGCGTGCGGATGTCGGGCTCGAGCTTCGACGTGACGCGCGAGTACCTCACCTATCACGAAGAGAAGACCGGGCGCGAGAAGACCGAGGCGCGCGCCGCGACGAGTCACGGGCCGCGCATCGTCGAAGCCTGGACCGAGCGCCCGGATGGTGCGCGCGTGACCACGTTTCCACGTGGCGAGACGATGATCCTGCAGGGCGTGGCCCTCGAGCCCGACGATCGGGCGCCGGTGCTCCTCTTCGGCGTGGTGCGCGTGGATGGCACCGCGGTGTACGGCTCCCATTCCAACGAGCGCGGCTACGCCCCGGCGCGCATCGGGCCCGGACGATTCGGCTTCGCGGTGCGCTTCGACGCGCTCGCGCTCTTGCCGGGCAAGTATCACCTGCGGGTCCATGCGCTCGACGCCGAAGGGCTGCGGTTGCACGATACCGTCGAGCTCGAGTTCGTCGTGACCGGCGAGACGCGCGACTACGGCTTGGTCGAGCTCGCCCACGAGTGGCGCGATCCATGAGCCAGGAGCGAGTCCAGGAAGCCCGCCAGCTCCACCTTCGCGGCGATTTCGCGCGTGCCATCTCGCTCTACCAACAGGTCCTCGAAGGCGATCCGCAACTCGCCGAGGTGTGGCACCTGAAGGGCATGGCGGAGCACCAGGCGGGCCGGCTCGACGAGGCGCTGGCGAGCGCCTCGCGTGCGATCTCCACGGGCGGTGAGAAGGCACCGTTCCTCGTCCTTGAAGGAGGCGTGCTGCAGGATCGCGGCGACCTCGAGGGCGCCGAGGAGCGCTTCTCGCGCGCGGTCGCGGCGGCTCCAGGATGGGCTCCGGGCCTGGTGGAGCGCGGGTCGGTGCGAATGGACCGCGGGCGCACCGACGAGGCGATCGAAGACTTCCGCGCGGCGGCGAGCGCCGATCCGCGCAGCGTTCGCGCTTGGAACAACCTGGGCGTGGCGCTGCAGGCGCTCGACCGCCTGGACGAGGCGCTGCGCGCGTTCAACCACGCTCTCAGCATCAATCCCAAATTCGCGCTCGCGCACTTCAACGTGGCGCGCCTCTACAACCTGCGCAACGACCACAAGCTCGCCCTGCAGCACGCGCTGGCCGCCACGCAGATCGATCCGCGGCACTCCGAAGCGTGGCTTCTCACCGGCGACATCCATCGCCGCGCTCGCCAACCCGACTCGGCGCTCGCCGCCTACACCGCCGCCGCGAAAGCGTTGCCCGACAACCTGAAGGCGCTCAACGCGCTCGCCGACCTCCTCGCCGAGATGGGCCGCTTCGACGAGGCGCGGCGCGGCTACTGGCAGGTGTGGCAGAAGGCCCCGGACAACTTCAAGGCCGCGCTCGGCGCGAACCTGCTGCTGCCGCAGGTGTATGCCTCGGGCGCGCACCTGCAGACGGTTCGCCGCGAGTACTCCGAAGGGTTGGAGCGCCTGTACGCCGGCGCCGGGGCGATCCGGTTCTCGCGGCCGGACGAGGCGTTGTCGGAAGCGCGCTGGACCAACTTCTACCTCGCCTACCAGGGGCGCAACGATCGCGACCTGCAGCGGCGCTACGGCGAGCTGCATCGCCGCGTGCTCGAGCCCGCGGTCCCCGAATTCTTCGCGCCCCGGCCCACGCGCAGCGGCGGCGAGCGGCTGCGCGTGGGATTCCTCAGCCACTTCTTCTTCAACTGCACGGCGGGTCGCTATTTCTCTTCCTGGATCACCCACCTAGATCCAAAAAGATTCGAGAAGTTCGTCTACTACACCAACGAGTGGGTGGCGGACGACACTCGCGCCATCGCCGCCGGCGCGCACACGTTTCGCCACCTGCCGGGGCGGCCCCTTCACGTGCTCGCCAAGCAGGTCCTCGCCGACGAGCTCGACATCCTCATCTATCCCGAGCTCGGCATGCATGCCGAGACCTTCACGCTCGCGGGATTGCGCCTGGCTCCCGTGCAGGTCTCGGGGTGGGGCCACCCCAACACGCCGGGCCTGCCCGAGATCGACTGGTTCTTCTCGAGCGCCGCGATGGAGCCCGAGGGCGCCGAGGCCCATTACAGCGAGCGCCTGGGGCTGCTTCCGGGCCTGGGCACGCGCTACGCACTCCCCAAGGCGGGCAAGCCCGCGACGCGCGCGGACTTCGCGCTTCCGGAGGACCGCACGCTCTACCTCATCCCGCAATCGCTTTTCAAGATCCATCCGGACAACGACGAGCTGATCGCCCGCGTGCTCGCCGACGATCCGCGCGGCCACGCGGTCCTCTTCGCCCACAGCCACGACACCGTGACGCAAGCCTTCGGCGTGCGCCTGGGTGCCGTGTTTCGACGCTACCAGCTGGACCTCCACGAGCGCGCGATTTTCCTCATGCCCAATGTGCCGCATCCGACTTACCTGCGCCTGAACGAGCTCTGCGACGTGATGCTGGACACCCTGCACTGGTCGGGCGGCAACACCTCGCTCGACGCGCTCGCGAGCGGACTGCCGGTGGTGACGCTTCCCGGGGAATTCATGCGCGGGCGCCAGAGCCAGGCGATGCTCGCCGCCCTGGGCGCGCCGGAGCTGATCGCGGCCAACGCGGAAGAATACGTGCGCACTGCGGTGCGCCTGGGCAAGGATCCCGGCGAGCGCGGGGCCATCGCCGAGCGCCTCGCCGCCCGCCGCATGGAGCTCTTCGAGCGCGACGAGCCGATTCGCGCCTTGGAAGACCTGCTCGAGCGCGCCTTCCAGGAGTCTGCGTCTGCCTTGGGAGAGGGTCGGGGTGAGGGTCGGACCTAGGCGATCTTCCAGCCGTGGCGCGCGAAGAAGCGCCATGCCGAGCGCATGAACCACGCGATGTGCCGCGGTCCCTTGCGCGAGGCGTCGCCCCCGTGGTGCACAATTCGCGCCCGGGGCACGTACGCCACCTGCGATTCGCGGCCCAGGCGCAGGCTCAGGTCGTAATCCTCGAAGTACATGAAGAAGCGCGGGTCGAAGCCGCCGAGCCGCGCGAGCAGCGGTGTGCGCGCGAGCATGAAGCAGCCGCTCGCGAGCGGTACGTTGGGCACGAAGCGGTCGGCGATCACGTCGCGCATCTCGTAGTCGTGGATCGCGCGCGCGTAGCGGTGCCTCAGGAGCGCAGGCGCGAAACTGCGCAGGAAGAGCACCCATACGGAGGGATAGCGCTTGCACAGGTACTGCAGCTCGCCATCGTCGCCGTACGCCGCGGGTGCGATGAGGCCCACCTCGGGATGCTCGCGCGCCGCGCGCAGCGCCTCGCGTAGCGCCGCCGGCTCGAGCTCGACGTCGGGATTCATGATGAGGTGGAAGTCCGAGCGCGCGCCACTCAGCGCGAGGTTGTTCGCGCGCCCGTATCCGACGTTGCCCTGGCCCGCGATCACCTGGAGAGCCCCTGCCTGCGCCGGCCACGCTTCGAGCGCCTGCGCGATCTCCGCGTGGCGCTCCGGCGGCCCGTTGTCGATCACCACCAGGCGCGCGTCTCCCAGCTCCCCGGCGCGGCGCGCCTCGTCGATCGCCGCGGCGAGCGAGGCGAGAGCGCGTGCGAAAAGGGCCGGCTCGGGCCGGTAGGTGACGATCGATGCGGAAAGGGCGGGCGCGGCCATGCCCGGAGAGTATCCGGGCACGGGGGCGCGCTCAAGGGCTAGAACGCCTGGCGCTGCATCGACTTCGTGCCCGAGACCCCGTCGACCGAATAGGTGAAGGTGCCGGTACTCGCGCTCGTGAAATTGAGGGTCGCGGTGCCGACCTGGCGCGGTTGCACCTGGCTTGCGTTGAAGGTCTTGGTGAACGACGGGCCGAGTGTCGCGTAGAGCGGCCCCGTGTACGTGGTGCTGCTGGTCCACGATCCCTCGGGGATCACGTACCAGGTGGGCGTGCCGTCGAGCTCGTAGGTGTACCAGACGCCGAAGACGACGCGCGACGGGTGCTGGACCAGGTTCAATCCCCAGCCCGATTCGTTCGGGTTCCACCACAGGTCGGAAAAATCGGCCGCCGGCACGATCGGAGCGCCGAGGTACGTTGCGAGCTGCGGGTATGCGTGGTCGAACCGCGAGAAGCTGTCGATGCCGCTCGGGTTGGTGCAAAGCGCCGCGCCGCCCCACAAGCCGCCGCGGAAGTAATACTGGCCGCCATTCACCGTCCAGAGGCCCCCGCCGCTGCTGCCGGGCTCGGTGGTGCCTGAGCTCCACTGCACTCCGATGAAAGTCTCGGCTCCGTTCGCCACGCCCGGCGTCGTGAAGCCGGTGACAAAGCCTTGCGAGACCATTTTGAGGTCGCCCTGCGGGTGGTGGATCGACGCCACCGGCGCGCCGAAGGCGATGGGGTTCGCGTCCCAGCCCGAGAAGAACGATCCCGCCGGCGGCGCGTTGTTCAGGCGCACCAGGAGAACGTCGGTCTGGGGGCTGTTGTACACGTACGTGGCGCCGCCATAGAGCTGCGACCAGCCGGTGATGGGCACGTCGGAGCCGCAGGCGCTCGCCTGGAAGCCCCACAGCGTGCTGAGCGAGTTGGCGACCTGCTGGATCTGCGAAGGCGTGCGGTAGGGTGCCGCGTCCGCGTCGAAGCAATGGTTGGCGCTGTAGAGCCACGGCGTCTGCGTCGAGGCATCGCCGTCCGCCAGGAGCGAGCCGGTGCAAAGGACCGAGAACTGCCCGTCGGTGAACACCATCTGGGCCACCGAGTCGACCACATTGCGGAACCCGCCATCGGAATTGAGCGTCGAGCACGGCACATCGACGTTGCAGGATCCCGAAGTGCCGATGTCCGCGATGCGCTTGGTGAAGCGGCTCGACGGCGTGGTGAGAATGTGGGAGGCGCGCACCACGCGCGGGCCCACGGCCGCGGGGTCGTGGCGCGCCGGAACGAAGAACTCGACCGTCTGGGTGGCGCCTTCGGTAAGCGGCGACCACCAGGGGGCGCTGCGATCGCGCACCTCGCCGACCCTCACCGGCCCCTCCAGTCGGGAAGGCGTGGCGGAGCCGAAGAACACCATCTCGACGTCCTCGGGCACGCCTTTCAGGTCGATCGCGAGGCGCAGCGACCCGGCCTCGGGGGAGGTCACCGCGACCTGTGCCGCATGGCCCCCCGGGACAGGAGTCCATCGGCCCGCGGGCGGAAAAGTCGTCGGCGCCGCGCCGGGGCGCACGAGGCCGATCACCACGCGCCGCGCCTGGCCCTTCGCGGCGCTGCGCAGGTTGGCATTGCGGACCGCGGCGATCTCGACTGGGGAAACCGCAGGAAGCACGGCCACGGCCTTGGATTGCGGCGCGTACAAGCGAATCTGCGGCCGGGGGGTCGGCTGTGGAGTGAGCGCAGGCTCACCTGAAATCCGCGGCATCTGGGCGTGTGCCGTCGCTGCCATGAAAACGGCGGCTGCGGCAAGACGTAGGAGTTGCGGGGTCATGTATTTCTGGACTCGCCTAAAGCTTCCGAGTTCCTTGATTTAACGTGGGAAACTGGGTCCGGTTGACTCGTGAGCCAAGTATCGGCAGCCGCGAGGACTTGCGCCAGTGGGATGGCATGCATGCAACGCGGCTCGGGACATTCGGCGGGGGTGCGTGCACATCGTCGCACCCACTCCACCTCCCGGCCGAAGAGCAGCTTCTGGTCGCGGCACGGGAAGGGATCCACCGTGAGTGCCTGCCAGGGCGTGTCGCGCCAGAAGCGGCCCTTGCCCGCGAGCACGGCAGAGCCGGGCCCGAACAGCGCGATGGTGGGAGTCCACGTGGCCCGCCCGAGATGCGCGATGCCCGTGTCCGGCACGACAAGCAGCGCCGCGCCCGCGACGAGGTCCCACATCTGGGCCAGGTCGAGGCGGCCCGCGTACGAGGGGTAGCGCCCTTTCGGGTCGCACGCGTGCACGAACGATTCCTCGCCGCGGCCTGCGCTCCACGCGACTCGCAGGCCGCGCGCCTCCAGGGCCTCGGCAAGGGCCATCCAGCGCTCGGGGAGCCAGTGCTTGAGGGGCGTGCTCGCGCCGACGTGAAGAACCGCATAGCGTGCCGCGGGCGGCTCGAAGGGCGCGGCCTCGGGGGCGGACCAGTGCCCGCGCGCATAGGGCGCGGGCGGCGCCCCGTCGACGAGCCCGGCGACCATGTCGCCCCAGGCGGCGGGTTCCCCGGGGTAGGGGCGACGCTCATCGACGAACCACTCCTGGGTGAGCGGGCGAGTTCCCGTGTGCACCACGATGTGCCGTGCGCGCATCGCCGCCGCGAGCCAGCTGTAGCGGTTGTCCCCGGGGACGATCGCGAGGTCGAACGGCGCCTCGTCCAGCAACGCGCGCGTGGTCTGCGAATGCGACGGCGCGAAGGGCAACGCCCGAACGCCATAGGGACGCCGCTGATAGAGCGGCACGAATGCGGGCGACGCGAGCAACGTGATGTCCGCCCGGGGATCGAGCGCGCGCAGCTTCGCCAGCAGCGGCGTGAGCATCAGCGTGTCGCCCAGCAACAGGTTGTGCGCGACCAGAACGCGGCGCACGTCGCCCGATGGCGCGCGCGGCGCAAGGCGCGCCGCGAGAGCCCGTGAGACGACGAGGGCGCGCGTGCGAGTGCGCTCACCCATGGCTCGCCGCCACCTCGCGGAAGACCGTGACCATGCGCTCGACCATGCGCTCCTCGCCAAAGCGCGCGCGCGCGACCTCTGCGGCACGGCGTCCCAGCGACGCGCGCAGGCCCGGGTCGGCCAGCAGCCGCTCGATCGCTTCGCGCAGTCGCAGCGAATCCTCCGGCGCGACCAGCAGGCCCGTCTCGCCCTCGGTCACGATCTCCTCGATGCTGCCCACGGGGGTGGTCACGACCGGAAGCCCGCACGCCATCGCCTGCATGAGCGACTGTGGCACGCCCTCGTTGGCGTACGAGGGCAGGCAGAAGATGTCGAAGGCCTGCAACCACGGCGCGACGTCCGCCTGGTTGCCCGCGAACACCACGCGCCCGGCGAGGCCGGGCGCCGCGGCCAGCTGCTCGAGGGCGGCGCGCTGCGGCCCGTCGCCGACGATGACCAGCACAGCGTCGTTGCGCGCCATCGCGGCGAGCGCCTCCAGGAGGTAGCGATGGCCCTTCCAGCTGCGCAAAGTCGCCACGATCCCGATGAGCGGCGCCGCGGGGTCGAGGCCGAGGGCCGATCGCATCGCCGCACGGTCGCCGGGACGGAAGCGGGCGAGGTCGATGCCGGTGGGAATCGACACCACGCGCGTGCCGTCGATGGCGGCCTCGCGCATCACCTGCTCGCGCAGGCGCTCGCCGGTGGTGACCACGCGCGCGGTCGCACGCGCGTACAGCCAGCGCGTGGCGCCGTTCGAGGGCAGCGGCGCGGAGATGTGGCGCGTGCGCACGGTGGGCGGCGCGCCGCTGAGCGTCCTGCACGCGAGCGCCGCGAGCCACGCGTCGGTGGAGCTATGGGTATTCACCACGTCGAAGCGCCGGTGGGCGAGCAAATGGCGCAGCGCCCAGAGCCCGCGCAGGCGCTTGCGCCCGATGGGCAGCGCGAGGGTCTCCACCTCGAAGTGCAGCGCCTCGGCGAAGACGCGCGATTCGGGCGGGGCCGCGAGGACGACCTCGTGCCCGAGCCGGCGCACGCCGCGAGCCTCGGTCAGCACGCGGATCTCCTGTCCACCCCAGCCCAGCGAGGCTTCGGTGTGGAGGATGCGTAGTTTCTGCGCGTCCCCGCTCATGCCGCGGCGAACTGCAGCCGGTGCAGTCCCGCGTACATGCCGGCCCGCGCGATCAGCTCCCGATGGCTGCCCGACTCCACGATGCGTCCCTGGGAGAGGACCACGATGCGGTCGGCCCTCTCGACGGTCGACAGGCGATGGGCGATCACGATGGTGGTGCGCCCGCGCATCAGCTCCTCGAGCGCCGCCTGCACCGCGCGCTCGCTCTCGGTGTCGAGCGCCGAGGTGGCCTCGTCGAGCAGCAGGATCGGCGCGTCCTTGAGGATCGCCCTGGCAATTGCGATGCGCTGGCGCTGGCCCCCCGAGAGCTTCGCGCCGTTCTCGCCGATCTCGGTGGCGAGCCCCTGTGGGAGCGTGCGGATGAATTCGATCGCGTGCGCGGCCTCGGCGGCGCGCACCACGTCGGCCTCGGTCACCGTATCGCCGCGGCCGTAGGCGATGTTCGCGGCGACGGTGTCGTTGAAGAGGACCACGTTCTGCGAGACGAGGGCGACCTGCCGGCGCAGGCTCTCGAGCGTGAGCGCCTCGATGTCGTGCCCGTCGAGCGTGATGCGGCCGGAATCGGGGCGGTAGAAGCGCGGCAGCAAGTGGATGAGGCTCGACTTGCCGCTGCCCGAAGGCCCCACCAGGGCGACCGTCTCGCCGGGCTCCACCACGAGGCTCACGCGATCGAGGGCCGCACGCGCGGCGCCGCGGTAGGAAAGGCTCACGTTGTCGATGCGTACGGCGCCGCGCGCGCGCCCGAGGGCCACGGTGCCGCGGTCCTCCTCGGCCGGCTCGTCGATGAGCCCGAACACGCTCTCGGCCGCGGCGAGGCCCTTCTGGATGTGCTCGTTCACGCCCGTGAGGCGCTTCAGCGGCTGCAGCAGCATGCCGGTGGCGGCGATGAACTCGATGAAGCTGCCCACGTCGCGCGAGCCGCCGAAGGCCTGGCCGGCGGC
>JANMYH010000384.1:0-1784 GCA_031381925.1 Burkholderiales bacterium
CATCGATTGGGTTTTTCAGGCTGCGGTGGGGAGGGAGGAAGAGTCCCGCGCGGCGTCGGCCAGCACTGCTCGAAGGCCATCGATTCCCGCGCCGGTGAACGCACTCACCTTGATATTCAAGATTTTACCAGAACTTTCGCGCGTCACTTCGGGTTCCATGCCCGCCACGCGGTCGATCTGGTTCAGGACCAGCAATTGCGGAATGTCGGCCGCGTCGATCTCGGCCAGCACCTTGTTCACCGCCTCGATCTGCTGGTCGCGCTGCGGGCTCGCGACGTCGACCACGTGCAGGAGGAGGTCGGCCTGGACGGTTTCCTCCAGGGTCGCGCGGAACGCGTCGACCAGCGTGTGCGGCAGGTCGCGGATGAATCCCACCGTGTCGGAGAGCGTGATCTTGGCGCCCTCGCCCAGGTACACCTGCCGCGTGGTGGTATCGAGGGTCGCGAACAGCTGGTCGGCGGCGAACGCCTTGGAGGTGGCGACACGGTTGAAGAGCGTGGACTTGCCGGCGTTGGTGTAGCCCACGATCGCCACCCGTAGGATCCCGGAGCGGTCGCGGCGCGCGCGTTGGGTCGCGCGGACCTTCCCCACCTTCTTGATGCGCTCCTTCAATTTCTTCACCTGCTCGCCGATCATGCGGCGATCGAGCTCGATCTGTTTCTCGCCCGGGCCGCCGGTCTTGCCGAGGGAGCCGCGCTGGCGCTCGAGGTGGGTCCAGCCGCGCACCAGGCGCGTGGACAGGTGCTCGAGGCGCGCGAGCTCCACCTGCAGCTTGCCCTCGCTGGTCCGGGCGCGCTGCGCGAAAATGTTCAGGATGATGTCGGTGCGGTCGTAGACCTGCACCGCGGCGCCGCCCTCGGAGAGCGCCACCTCGAGGTTGCGGATCTGGCCGGCCGAGAGCTGCTGGTCGAACACCACGATCTGCGCGTCGTGCTCCCGCACCGCGACGTGGATCTCCTCGACCTTCCCCGAGCCCGCGAAGGTCCTGGCGTCGGGACGGTCGCGGCGGCCGCGGATCACCTCCATCACGCTCGCGCCCGCGGCTTCGGCCAGGCGTTGCGCCTCCTGGGCCCGATCGTCGGGCTGGGCCTTGCCGATGTCGAGGCTTACGAGGACGGCGCGGTTGCGCTCAGGAGTCCTGGGAGTGCTCAAGCGGGACGGTGACCGGACGGGCCGGTACCACCGTGGAGATGGCGTGCTTGTAGACCATCTGCGTCACGGTGTTCTTCAGGAGCACCACGTATTGGTCGAAGGATTCGATCTGGCCCTGGAGCTTGATGCCGTTCACCAGGTAGATGGAAACCGGGACGTGTTCCTTGCGAAGCGTGTTCAGGAACGGATCCTGCAAAAGTTGCCCCTTGTTGCTCATTGTTCTACCCCTTTTCTCTACTCGGGTTTCCCGGTCTTGAGCCGGGCGGTGGTGCCGCAGCATCAATTATGCCACCTGAAGCCTGACAGACAGTCGGGGACGGACCCCGGTTCCCGCCGCTGCTTGGTTGGGGGTCCGTCCCCGGTGTTAGCCGTAGCGCCGCTTGGAGATGATCTTGCGCCGGCGCCTCTGGGAATCCTCCTTTTCCGTCAAGGGCTTGTGACGCCCCTCGAAGGGGTTGACCGACGACCGGAGCTCGATCCGCAGGGGCGTTCCCTTGAGCTTGAAGGTCTTGCGGAACGAGTTCTCGAGGTAGCGCTTGTACGGCTCCTTGACCCCGTCCAGGCCGCTCCCATGGATCACCACGATGGGAGGGTTCGAGCCTCCCTGGTGGGCGTAGCGCATCTTCGGGCGG
>JANMYH010000428.1:0-5249 GCA_031381925.1 Burkholderiales bacterium
CAAACCACTCCCGGAACTGCGCGAGTTCCGTGGGGGAAAGGCTCTTAATGAGAAGTTCGAGTTTTTCGACGGCGCCCACGATTGGCCCCAATGCCAAGACGTCAAATAATTGTACGCCGGTGGTTGATTGCCGGCTAACGATCTCGTTGAGCGGCCGAGCACGATGCTCGTTCGCACATCATTTGCGCGCCACGCTGGTTCACGGACCGCTCCGACTTATTGTTAGATGTCATCTCTTCGCTGTGAGGTAAACGCGCTTACCCACATGGCCGTGCGGGAATTTACGCGGTTTAGGTGCAACTGTTCGCCACCTAGCTCCGCTAGCACGGCCTCTATCCTTCGCCGCACCTCAGGGCGGCCACCGTCACGGAAAATCCCCGCGGAATCGGCAATCGAGCCTTAGCCGCCCCAAAGCTCGTTCGAGATGATGAATCGTTCAAGCTCCGCATCGCTGGCCCGGGGCATCCTTAGAGCACCCGGCCCCACCTGTCTGGCTTTCGAGACCGCTTTTAACCCGTTCGGCTCCCGGTTGCGTTTACACCCTGGACCCGCCCTTCCGGCGGCCCAGGAGACGCCATGAACTCGCTTCGCATCCTCGCCGCGGCCACCCTCGCCGCCGCAAGCATCTCGGCCCACGCGGTGGGCAGCCTCGCCGACATCACCCTGTACGACCGCGCCGCCAATCGCGAGCTGCCGGTGTACTGGCACGAGGGCCGCGCCTACGTGGTGGGCAAGCCCGGGAACGAGTACGAGATCCGCGTGAAGAACCGCTCGGGTGAGGACCTGCTCGCGATGATGTCGGTCGATGGCGTGAACATCGTCTCGGGAAAAACCGCGAGCGCAACCGACGGTGCCGGCTATGTGATGTCCGCCCACGAAAGCCACAACATCCGCGGCTGGCGCAAGAGCATGGAGGAAATCGCCGCGTTCTACTTCACGTCGCTCGGTGATTCCTACGCCGCGCGCACCGGCAGGCCCAATGACGTGGGCGTGATCGGCGTCGCACTCTACCAGCGCAAGATCTCGCAGCCGATGCCCTCCGCGGAAGCGCCGGTGCAGATGCCCTGGCGCCAAAAGCGCGAGGAGCGCGCCTCAGCCGACGCTCACTCGGGCGCCGCTTCTCCGGCCGCACCGGCGCTCGAGGAGAAAGCCACCGGCGAGGGCCGCCTGCAGGCCGACAACGCTGCCCGCCCGCTCGCCTCGCGCTCCGCCCCGCTCGGCACCGGCCACGGTCGCCGCGAGGAATCGCGCACCCACTCGGTCGGCTTCGAACGCCGCACCCGCGAGCCCGTCGAGACGATCGCGATCTACTACGACAGCTATCGCAACCTGGTGGCCCAGGGCGTGCTGCCGACCTACGGCGCCGGGCCGCGCAATCCGAATCCGTGGCCGACGAGCTTCGTCCCCGACCCCCGCTGACCCAAACCGGGGACAGACCCCGATTTTCTGCCCCGCGGGAAAACGTGGTCTGTCCCCGGTTTAACATGCGGGGATGGGGGAGTCGGACGAACAGCTGATGCTTGGCTACGCCGGTGGAGACGTGAAGGCGTTCGAGGCCCTCTATGCGAAGCACAAGGGGCCGGTGTTCCGCTACGTGCTGCGCAGCGTGAAGGGGCGCGGTGAGGCCGAAGAGCTGTTCCAGGACATCTGGGAGCGCGTGATCGCCGCGGCTGCACGGTACACGCCCCAGGCCAAGTTCACCACGTGGCTTTACACCATCGCGCACCACCGGCTGGTCGACCACTGGCGCACGAAGGGCCTTGCGGTGGTGTCGATCGACGACGAGGAAACCGCTGCTCCGGAGCCCGCCGCCCCTCCGAGCGCCGAACCGCACCGGATCGCGGAAGCGCGCGACATGCTCGACCGGCTCGCCGCCGCGCTCGCCGCGCTGCCGCTCGCGCAACGCGAGGCGTTCCTGCTGCACCATGAGGGCGACCTGAGCGCCGCACAGATCGCCGCGGCGACCGGCACCAACGAGGAGGCGGCGAAGAGCCGCCTGCGCTATGCCATGAGCAAGCTGCGGGACGCCCTGGGCGATGACTGACTCCGACGACCGGATCGCGCGGCGCTATCGCGAGCTGGCGCGCGAGGAGCCGCCGACTGCGCTCGATGCGGCGATCCTCGCGAAGGCGCGCCGGCAAATCGGCGACGGTCCCGCGCTCCCGGCTCCCGAGAGAATGAGGGTCCGTCCCCGGTTTCAGAATTGGGCGGGCCCGGTGTCGATCGCGGCGGTGCTCGTGCTCGGCATCGGGGTGTCGCTGAGAATGCAGCTCGAGCAGCCCGGGATCGAAAGTTCGGCCCCTGCGAAAGAGCTCTCGCCGGCGCCGGCGCCGGCTTCGCCACCGGCTGTCGTGCCCGCTGCCGCCGCCCCGGCTGCAACTGCGACCGATTCGATCCAGCCCGCCGCGCCACCGAAGGCCGTCCGCCAGAATCGGCAGGACGCACCCCGGATTCCCAAGCCGTTCGCGGACCAGCCGTTGCGCGAGCGCCCGCGCGAGGAGTTCGCGGCCCCTGCGGCCGTTCCCGCGGCGCCGCCGGCGCCCGCTTTCGCCCCACCATCCCGGCCCGCGCTCGATGCGCAGCAGGCACCCGCGGCGTCGCCTCCCTCGATACGTGCCCAGGAGGCCCCGGCCGCCGCGCAGGGCGCGCCGCTCCGCGCCAAGCGGGAAGCGATGCCGGATTCGAGCGGCCCCCACGAGCTGCGCAAATTGCAGTCGCAGGAGGCCGATCCCGACCGCGAGCTCGAGCGCATCGCCCGGTTGCGCGAGGCCGGAAGCCACGCCGAGGCCGACGCCGCCCTTGCGGAATTTCGCCGCCACCGCCCCGACCACCGCATCCCCGACGGGATGTGGGAGCGCGTGAAGCCGCGCTGATGGCTTCCGAGACCCGCCGCGCCGCGAAGGCGTTGATCGAGCATCGGGTGGAGCGCTTCGAGAGCCGCCACGCCGCGGCCGAATCGAAGTTGCGACTCGACGCCGCACTGGCCCACGCACGTCCCGAGGGGCGCGTGGTGTTCACGCCGCGCTGGGAATTGGCAGGGCCGCTCGTCGTGCTGAACGCGGAGTTTGCGCCAGCGCCCCGGATCCAGCGTGTCCTGAAGGCGACCTCGGCGGCGATGACGGCGCTGGTCGCGGCGAGCGCATGGGTGCTCCTGACCCCACGGCCCGAGGGCGACGCGCTCACGTTCCTCCTGCCGCTCATCACCGGGCTCGTGATCCTCGCGCTTCCCTTCGTCTTCGTGGCGTTGGGCTCGAACCGCGAGGCGGAGGAGGCGCGCATCCGCAAGGCGATCCGCACGGCACTGGTGGATGAGGAGATTGGGCACCCGCCTACGCGGGTGTGACCCCAAAAAGCGACGCGGCGCCGCCCAAGGCGGCGCCGGTCATGCGGGAAAAACGAAGGGCGCTGGCGGGCCCGTTCAGCTGCGCGGCCAGGGCACGCCCTGCTCCGCGGGCATCCGGCCCATTCCCCGGTTCACGAACCGCTGGACACGCTTGCCCTCATAGGTCTCGGTCGTGTAGATGTTGCCCTTCGAGTCGGTCGCGATGCTGTGCACGCCGAAGAACTGCCCCGGCTGGCGGCCGCCGTCACCGAAGTTGGTGAGCTCCTGGAGGCTGTCGCGCGCGATGACCCGCACCTTCTCGTTGGTGCCGTCGGCGAGGAACAGGTACTTCTGCTCCGGGTCCTTCGAGAACGCGAGATCCCACGCCGAGCCGGAAGCCAGGGTGTTCTTCGCGAACCAGGCCTCCTTCACGAACGTTCCGTCGGGGTTGAACACCTGGATGCGGTCGGCCTGGCGGTCGCAGACGTACACCAGGCCGTCATTGCTGCGCTCGACGCAATGCACGGGATTGCGGAACTGTTTCGGCGCCGCGGCCTTCGGATCGTACTTGCCGAGGTCGCCATCGTCGGGCTTGTTGCCGTAGGCGCCCCACGAGCGCTTCATCCTGCCGGTGTCGGCGTCGAGCACCGCGACCCGCTTGTTGCGGTAGCCGTCGGCGATGTAGGCCTCGTTGGTCTTGGGATCGACCCAGATCTTGGCCACGCGCCCGAAGTTCTCCGGGTCGTTGCTGCCCTTCAGCATGCCCATCTTGCCCATCTGCAGGAGGAACTTACCCTCCTTGGTGAACTTGAGCACGTGCGAGTCCTTGTCGCCGTTGCCGCCGATCCAGACGTTGCCCTTGTGATCGACGTGGATGCCGTGGTTGGACTGCGGCCACTCGTAGCCCGCGCCGGGCCCGCCCCAATGGCGCACCAGGTTCCCGGCCTGGTCGAATACCAGCACCGGAGGCGCCGCGATGCAGCACTCGCCATTCTTGAGCTCGAGCGCGCGCTCGTTGTCGTTCAGGGTCGCGGCACCGCGATGGATGATCCACACGTGGTCCTGGTCATCGACCCAGACGCCGATCACCATGCCGACGAGCCAGTGGTTCGGAAGCGGCTTGGGCCAGAGGGGATCGACCTCGAAGCGCGGCGCCTCGATCGATCCGGCCGAATCCGCGCGGCTCTGCATCACCGCCTGGCCGCAGCCGAGTGCGACGAGGGTTACCGCGATGGCGGCGCCGACGACAACGTTGCGTTTGGTCGCGTGCATGGAAGCCTCCTCTGGTTTCATGGCATTGTAGCCCCTTCGAAAAAACCGGGAGGCCGACATCGCAGCGAGGATCCTGCTCGTCGTGGGCGCGTTGCTGGCAGCCTCGCTCGCAGCCGTTGCGCACGACATTCCGAACGACGTGAAGGTGCGCGCCTTCGTCAGACCCGATGGGCAGCGACTGGCACTCCTGGTGCGAGTTCCGCTGGAAGCGATGCGCGAGGCCGATATCCCGGTGCGCGGGCCGGGCTACATCGACCTGCCGCGGGTGGGGTCGTCGCTGGAGACCGCGGCGCGGCTCTGGCTCACCGACAACATCGACGTCTACGAGGGCGAGCGCAAGTTGCCCACGCCGCCGGTGGCGGCGGCGCGCATCGCGCTGGCCTCCGATGCGTCGTTCGCAAGCTACGACCAGGCGCTCGCGACGGTGCGCGCCCCACCGGTCGATCCGGGGCTCGACCTCTACTGGAAGCAGCAGTACCTTGATGTGCTGCTGGAGTATCCGATCGCCTCAGAGCGCTCCGAGTTCGCGATCGACGCGCGCCTGGCGAGATTGGGGGCGCGGGTGTCGACCACCCTGCGGTTCCTGCCCCCGGGCGGCACCGAGCGTGCCTTCGAGCTGCACGGCGAGGCAGGCCTGCTGCGGCTCGATCCACGC
>JANMYH010000435.1:0-2028 GCA_031381925.1 Burkholderiales bacterium
TGGCGGAGGAATTTCTGGCGATCTGGCGTGCAGCCGGCGCCGCGGGTCGATAAGGGTTACGGAAAATGCAAACGCTGGTCCTGGTACTCCACATCATCGCCGCCGTCGGCATCGTCGTGCTCGTGCTGCTGCAGCATGGCAAGGGCGCCGACATGGGCGCGGCCTTTGGCAGCGGCTCGGCGGGGAGCCTGTTCGGCTCCGCGGGCGCCTCCAACTTCCTCTCGAAGACCACCGCGGTCCTCGCCGCGGCGTTCTTCGTGACGAGCCTCGGGCTCACCTATCTGTCGGCGCCGAGCAAGTCCGGCGGCGTGACCGAGACCCTGGCGGTCCCGGCGGGCACCCCCGGCAAGTCGGATGGAAAACCGGCGGCGCCTGCTTCCTCGGCACCGGCGCCGGCGGGAACCTCCTCGGACAAGTCGACGGAGATTCCGAAGTAGCGGTACGCAGTCCCAGCAGGAAAACTGCCGTCGTGGTGGAATTGGTAGACACGCTGTCTTGAGGGGGCAGTGCCGAAAGGCGTAAGAGTTCGAGTCTCTTCGACGGCACCATTTTTTTGATCTGAGCTGGGATCCCAGCATTGCTCGAGAGTTACTTTCCTGTCCTGCTGTTCCTCGCCATCGGCACCGCGGTCGGCGTGGGAGCCATTGTGGTGAGCGGCGGGCTCGCGCGGCTGTCGGGCGCGCAGAACCCGGATAGCGAGAAGCTCTCGCCCTACGAGTGCGGCTTCGAGGCCTTCGAGGACGCGCGCATGAAATTCGACGTGCGCTACTACCTCGTGGCGATCCTCTTCATCCTGTTCGACCTCGAGATCGCTTTCCTCTTTCCGTGGGCCATCGTGCTGCAGGACATCGGCTGGTTCGGCCTGGTCGCGATGCTGATTTTCCTGTCGATCCTCGTCGTGGGCTTCATCTACGAATGGAAGAAGGGGGCGCTCGAATGGGAGTGATGAAGGAGGGCGTGACCCAGCAGGGGTTCGTGGTCACCCAGGTCGACAACGTGCTCAACTGGGCGCGCACCGGCTCCCTCTGGCCGATGACCTTCGGCCTGGCGTGCTGCGCGGTCGAGATGATGCACGCCGGCGCTTCGCGCTACGACCTCGACCGCTTCGGCATCGTGTTCCGGCCGAGCCCGCGGCAATCGGATCTGATGATCGTCGCCGGCACGCTCTGCAACAAGATGGCTCCGGCGCTGCGCAAGGTCTACGACCAGATGGCCGAACCCCGCTGGGTGCTCTCGATGGGCTCGTGCGCCAACGGCGGCGGCTACTACCACTATTCGTATTCGGTGGTCCGCGGCTGCGACCGGATCGTGCCCGTAGACATCTACGTGCCCGGCTGCCCGCCCACCGCCGAGGCGCTCCTCTACGGCTTGATCCAGCTGCAGAACAAGATCAAGCGCACCAACACCATCTCGAGACGCTAGCGATGCAAGGCACCCTCGAAGCACTCCAGGGCGCGCTCAACACGGCGCTTGGCGGCCGCATCCAGGCCGCGCACGTGGATCGGGGGCAGCTCACCATCGAGCTCGAGGCCGGCGACCTGATCGAGGCGGCGACCCGGCTGCGCGAGGATCCCGCTCTCGCCTTCACCATCATGGTGGATCTCCTCGGCATCGACTACCAGGGCTACGCCGAGACCTGGGAGGGCAAGCGCTATGCCGTGGTTTATAACCTCCTGTCGATCACGCACAACAATCGCGTACGCCTGCGCGTCTTCTGCGCCGACGACACGTTCCCGGCGCTCGAGTCGGTGATCGGCGTGTGGCCCGCGGCCAACTGGTACGAACGCGAGGCCTTCGACCTCTACGGCATCGTCTTCAAGGGCCACCCGGACCTGCGCCGCATCCTCACCGACTACGGCTTCATGGGCCACCCGTTCCGCAAGGATTTCCCGGTCTACGGCTACGTCGAGATGCGCTACGACCCGGAGCAGCGCCGCGTCGTCTACCAGCCGGTGACCATCGAGCCGCGCGAGATCGTGCCGCGCGTCATCCGCGAAGACGCCTACGGCGAGTCGGGCAAGAAATAGA
>JANMYH010000450.1:0-5774 GCA_031381925.1 Burkholderiales bacterium
GCCTTCGCCCAGGCCAAGTGGGTGCCGGAGAAGGGCGCGAAGCTGCGCGTGCTGCGCTGGAAGCGCTTCGTGCAGGGCGACGAGGACATGTGGCTTGCCAACACCAAGAAATTCGCCGAGCTGCACAAGATCGAGGTGCGCGTCGACAGCGAAGGCTGGGAGGACGTGCGCCCGAAGGCCGCGGTGGCCGCCAACGTCGGCAGCGGTCCCGACATCATCATCTCGACCTTCGAGGATGCGCACCAGTACCCGGACAAGCTCGCCGACGTGAGCGACGTCTGCAACTACCTCGGCGGCAAGTACGGCGGCTGGTACGACGTCTGCAAGGAGTACTGCACCGAGAAGGGCAAGTGGGTCGCGGTTCCGATGGGCTGCGCGGGGAATTCGGTCGTGCACCGCATCGCCGCGATGAAGGAGGCGGGATTCAGCGAGTTTCCGAAGGACCTGGCCGGCTTCCTGAAGCTCGCGCAGGCCTACAAGGCGAAGGGCATGCCGCCCGGATTCGCGCTCGGCAACGCCACCGGTGACGGCAACGTCTGGACGCACTGGCTGGTGTGGTCGCACGGCGGCAAGATGGTCGACGCGAAGGGCAACGTGACGATCGTGAGCCCCGAGACCGAGGCGGCGCTCAACTACGGCAAGCAGCTCTACGAGACCTTCGTACCCGGCACGCTGGCGTGGCTCGACCCGAACAACAACAAGGCGTTCCTCGATGGGCAGATCGGCATGACCACCAACGGCATCTCGATCTACTACGCGGCGAAAAACTCACAGGACGCGAAGGTGAAGGAGATGGCCAGCGACATCGGCCACGCCAACCTGCCGATCGGCCCCGTGGGCCGGCCGACCGAGCTGAACCTGTTCTTCCCGATGATGCTCTTCAAGCACTCGAAGTTCCCGAATGCGGCGAAGGCCTACCTCGCCTTCATGATGGAGAAGGAGCAATACGAGCCTTGGCAGCAGGCCGCCATCGGCTACGTGTCGCATCCGCTCAAGGCCTACGAGAACAACCCGCTCTGGTCATCGGACCCGAAGAACCTCCCCTATCGCGACTCGATGAAGATCATGCTTCCGAACGGCTACTCGGGCCCCATGGGCTACGCGTCGGCCGCGACGATGGCCGACTTCATCATGGTCAACATGGTGGCCGAGGCGGTCTCGGGCTCGAAGACGCCGAAGGAGGCGATGGATCGCGCGAAGGCCCGCGCGGAACGTTACTACAAGGTATGAAATTGGATTCCCGCCTACGCGGGAATGACATTGTCGCCCCCGCGTAGGCGGGGGCCCAATCTCCATGCAGAAGCTCCTCAACAACAGGCACTTCCTCGGGCTGCTCTTCATGCTGCCCGCGGGAGTGCTGTTGCTGCTGTTCCTCACCTATCCGCTGGGACTGGGTACCTGGCTCGGGTTCACCGACACCAAGGTGGGCCGGGCCGGGGTCTGGGTCGGTTTCGACAACTACAAGTTCCTGTTCGGCGACGAGGTCACGCGCCTCGCGCTCTTCAACACGCTCTTCTATACGATCGTCGCGAGCGTTTTCAAGTTTGTCCTCGGCCTGTGGCTCGCGACGCTACTCAACCGCCACATCCCGTTCAAGTCGTTCTTTCGCGCCGTGGTCCTCCTGCCCTTCATCGTCCCCACCGCGCTCTCCGCCATCGCCTTCTGGTGGATCTACGACGCGCAGTTCTCGATCGTGAGCTGGGTGCTGGTGAAGATGGGCGTCATGACTACCTACATCGATTTCCTCGGGCAGCCGTGGCTGGCGCGCCTGTCGACCATCGCCGCCAACATCTGGCGCGGGGTGCCGTTCGTCGCCATCTGCCTCCTCGCTGGCCTGCAGACCATCTCGCCGTCGCTCTACGAGGCCGCCGCGCTCGACGGCGCCACGCCCTGGCAGCGCTTCCGCTACGTGACGCTCCCGCTGCTGACGCCGATCATCGCGGTGGTGATGACGTTCTCGGTGCTCTTTACCTTCACCGACTTCCAGTTGATCTATGTGCTGACGCGCGGCGGCCCGCTCAACTCCACCCACCTCATGGCGACCCTTTCCTTCCAGCGCGCGATCTCCGGCGGATCGCTGGGGGAGGGCGCGGCGATCGCGACCGCCATGGTGCCGTTCCTCCTCGCGGCGATCCTCTTCAGCTATTTCGGCCTGCAGCGCCGCGCGTGGCAGCAGGGCGGGAGCGACCGGTGAGCGACAAGCCCGACAGCTCCGGCATGGGCTACCTCGATTCGCGCATGCGGCGGATCGTGACGCTATACGTGCCGCTCGGGGTGTTCGTCTTCGTGCTGCTGTTCCCGTTCTACTGGATGGCGACCACCTCGTTCAAGCCCAATGCGGAGCTGCTGAGCCGCGAGGGCAATCCTTTCTGGGTGACCAACCCGACGCTCGCGCACTTCGAGCACCTCCTCTTCAGGACGCCGTATCCGGAATGGATGTGGAACACGGTCATCATCACCGTGGTGTCGACTTTCGTCTCGCTCGCTGCGAGCGTCTTCGCTGCCTACGCCATCGAGCGGCTGCGCTTCAAGGGCTCGAAGCAGGTGGGTCTCGCGATCTTCCTTGCCTACCTGGTACCGCCTTCGATCCTCTTCATCCCGCTCGCGGCCATCGTCTTCAAGCTGGGCCTCTTCGACACGCGCTGGGCGCTGATCCTCACCTATCCCACGTTCCTGATCCCGTTCTGCACGTGGCTCCTGATGGGCTACTTCCGCTCGATCCCCTACGAGCTGGAAGAATGCGCGCTCATCGACGGCGCCACGCGCTGGCAGATCCTGGTGAAGATCATCCTGCCGCTTGCGGTTCCGGGGCTGATCTCCGCCGGGATCTTCGCCTTCACGCTGTCGTGGAACGAGTTCATCTACGCGCTCACCTTCGTGTCGTCGTCGGAAGTGAAGACCGTTCCGGTGGGCGTCATCACCGAGCTGGTCGAGGGCGACGTCTACCACTGGGGCGCGCTCATGGCCGGAGCGCTGCTGGGATCGCTGCCGGTGGCGGTGCTTTATTCCTTCTTCGTCGAGTATTACGTCTCCGGCATGACCGGTGCCGTGAAGGAATAGGAACACGGCTCGAGCAGAATTCCTTCATGGAGGTGCCGAAGCAATGAGAATGAGCCGACTGGCTGGCGCGAGAGGCGCGCGGCCCAAGGCGGTTCGCGGCCACGCCGGACTCGTATTATTCGCCGCGCTGCTGGTGGTGGCGACGCTTGGCGCCGGCGCCGTTTATGGCCTCGCCTGCGCTGCTCTGCGGATTTCCCTGTGGGCGGGCGCGGCGGCAGCCGCGGCGCTCTTGGCCGCCTTCCTGGGATTCAACGTCTGGGAGACGCTGCGGCAGGCCCATGTTCCGCCGCTCACGGAAGTGTTCGGGGGCGCGCTCACCACTTTTGTTGTGGCAACGATAGTTTTCCTTCCCACGTACCTGATCGCGCATTACTGGCTGGCGCGCCGCCGGCGCCGCGATGCATAGCGTCGGGCTCATCGGGCTGGGCGCGGGCGCGCAACGACCGCGCCAGCCGCAGCCAGCGAACCAGCCGATGAGCATGATGCAGAGACGGGAGTGCTGAACGGATGAGAGTGGTGCCGGTTGCCATGGCCATCTTGGCTTCGGGTTGCGCGACGATGGGCGGCGAGGCGCCGCGATTGACGCCCGCCGGCGCGCTGGGGCAGCGGCCCGCGTACCTTCTGGCGCTCGCGAGCACGGTGCCCAACGAGGCCGCGATCGGACGCAAGATCTTCATTCCCGGATTGGACGACGATTGGGTCCCCCAGGGCCTCGCGCTCGCCGACGGCCACATCCTCGTGAGCAGCTACAAGCCCACGCCCGACCTCGAAGCCAATGCCGGTCCCTGCCGTGTGTTCCGCATCGAGCCAGCGAGCGGCAGGACCGTCGGCCAGTTCGACCTGCCGCTGGAGAATTGCAACAGCCACGCAGGCGGCATGGCATACCTCGGCAATGGGCGCCTTGTCCTGGCCGATACCTGGATGCTTTCGGTGGTCGACCTGCCGAGGGCGCTCGCGGCCGGCACCGCCGCGGGTGCGATCAAGACCGTGAAGATCCGGCGCGACGGCGGCCTGCGCGGCTCGTTCGCGGGAACCGACGGGCGCGATGCCTGGATCGGGCACTGGTCGCGCGAGCCGGGTAAGTCGAAAGCATTCAAGCTGCCCCCGGATTTCTTCGAACGGCATGCCGGGACGACGGTGGACGAGAGGGCGACCGTAGCGTCGATGCCCATTCCCGTGGAGTCGCAGGGCATCGCCTTCGACAAGGCCGGAAACGTGTGGACCACGACCAGCCGCAGCAACACCCTGTCGAAGATCTATCGCCTCGATCCCGCCGGCAAGGTGGTTGCCGAATACGAAGCGCCCATCGGCATGGAGGGTATCGCCTTCGACGCGGCCGGCAAGCTGTGGGCCATGACCGAGTCGGGCACCCGCAAGTACCTGCGCTGGGGAGAGCGCTTCAACTTCCCGTTCGTGTTCGAGATCGACGTCGCGAAGCTGAAGTAGCGATATCATCCCGGCTCCACCGTAAGGACGCCTCCATGAATGTCGGTCTGGTCGGCCTGGGCGCCATGGGGCGCGGCATGGCCGGTTCGCTTCGCCGCGCGGGCCATGAAGTGCACGTGTGCGACGTTCGCGCGGATGCGGCGGCCGCATTCGCCGCCGAAGGCGGCCTCGCCTGCGCCAACCCCGCGGAGGTAGCGCGCGCCTGCGAGGTGGTCGTCTCGGTGGTGGTCAATGCGCAGCAGACCGAGCAGGTCCTGTTCGGCGAGCGCGGGGCCGCGGCCAGCATGAAGGAGGGCAGCGTCTTCGTCATGTGCTCGACCGTCGACCCGAAATGGTCGGCTGCGCTCGAGGAGCGGCTCGCCGCCCAGGGAATCCTCTATCTCGACGCGCCGATCTCGGGCGGTGCCGCCAGGGCGGCGTCGGGCGAGATCACGATGATGACCGCCGGCAAGCCCGCGGCCTACGCCAAGTGCGGCTCGGTCCTCGAGGACATGGCGGCGCGCGTCTACAAGCTGGGCGACCGCGCGGGGCCGGGCAGCACCGTGAAGATCGTGAACCAGCTCCTCGCAGGAGTGCACATCGCGGCCGGGGCCGAGGCGATGGCGCTCGGCATTCGCGCGGGCGTCGATCCCGCGGCGCTCTACGATGTCATTACCCACAGCGCCGGCAACAGCTGGATGTTCGAGAACCGCATGGCCCACGTGCTCGCGGGCGACTACACGCCGCTTTCCGCGGTGGATATCTTCGTGAAGGACCTGGGGATCGTGCTCGATACCGCCCGCGCCTCGAAATTCCCGCTCCCGCTCGCCTCGACCGCGCACCAGATGTTCATGCAGGCGTCCTCCGCCGGCCACGGGCGCGAGGACGACGCGGCGGTGATCAAGATCTTCCCCGGCATAGAACTGCCTTCGCAAAAGAAATGAACGCCGATGTTCGCCGATGCCGCGCAGATGGCCGCCGATAAATTATTGCTAGGTTGTATCGCGGATGATTTCACCGGAGCGACCGACCTCGCCAATAACCTCGTGAGGGGCGGCATGCGGGTCGTCCAGACGATCGGCGTGCCCGCGGGACCTTTGGGCGAGGAGGTCGACGCGGTGGTGGTGGCCCTCAAGTCGCGCACCATCCCCGCGGCCGAGGCGGTGCAGCAATCGCTCGAGGCCCTCGAGTGGCTGCGGCACGAAGGCGCGCGCCAGATCTACTTCAAGTACTGCTCGACGTTCGACTCGACCCCGCGCGGCAACATCGGCCCGGTGACCGATGCGTTG
>JANMYH010000098.1:0-10794 GCA_031381925.1 Burkholderiales bacterium
GCGGCGCGCAAGCGCGGCGTGGAGGTGGAAATCATCGGCGACGCGGCCCAGCAGCAGGCGGGCGGGTTGCCGCACCTGAAGGCGCTGGAGCGGGCCGGCGCGCGGGTGTACCTCAATGGCACGCTCGCGGCCTCTCACAACAAGATCGTGATCGTCGATGGCGGAAGCCTCGCGGCGGCGGTGATCACCGGCAGCTACAACTTCACCCAGGCGGCGCAGGCTAAGAACGCTGAAAATGTCGTCGTGATCTCGGGAAACCGCGCGGTCACCGACCGCTTCGTCGACAATTTCGAGCGCCACCGCAGCCAATCGAGCCCATGGCCGTAAGCATCGACGTCTCTCCCCTTCGCGATTTCGTCCACGGATTCGCCGGCGAAGCGACCGCGGCCCAGTGGCTGTGGCAGGTCGGCGTCGCCGCGGCGGCGTTGCTGCTCGGCTGGTACGCGGCGCGGGTGATCTGCGCGCAAGTCCGCCCCAACCCGCGGTGGAAGTTCGGCGAGGGCGATTTCGAGCGCGTCGCCTACCCGTTGCTGGTGTGGGTGCTCATGGCGATCGGCAAGTTCGTGCTCGAGCGCTACCAATCGGTCGCGTTGCTGGAGATCGTGCACACGCTGCTCGTGGCGTGGATCGTGATCCGGCTCGCCGTCTACGTGCTCGGCCACGTGCTGCCGAAGGGCGGTTTACTGAGCGGCTCGATCCGCACCATCGCCTGGATCGCGTGGGTCGGGGTGGCGCTGCACATCACCGGGCTGCTGCCCGAGGTGGTCGGCGGCCTCGAGGAAGTCGGCATCTCCGTGGGCAAGGACCGGCAGCGCATCACCGCCTGGCTGGTGCTCCAGGCCCTAGCGGCGCTCGCGCTCACGCTCACCCTCGCCGCCTGGATCTCGCGCATCACGGAAAGCCGGGTGCTGGCCGCCCAGGGCGTCGAGATGTCCACGAAGGTGGTCGTCACCAAGCTCGTGCGCGTGGCGACGCTCTTCCTTGCCGTCCTCGTGGCGCTGCCGCTGGTCGGCATCGACATCACCGCGCTTTCGATCTTCTCGGGCGCGCTCGGCGTGGGCCTGGGCTTCGGCCTGCAGAAGATCGCGAGCAACTACGTGAGCGGCTTCATCGTGCTGCTCGACCGCAGCCTTCGCATCGGAGACGTGATCACCGTCGACAACCGCCGCGGGGAGGTGACCGCGATCGAGGCGCGTTACACCGTCATCAAGGGCGGCGACGGCGTGGAATCGATCATCCCCAACGAGAAGCTCATCACCGAGAGCGTGAATCACCACACCTATACCGACTCCAAGGTGTCGATCGTGCTCGGGGTGACGATCTCCTATGAGAGCGACCTCGAACGGGCTTGCGAGCTGCTGCTTGAAGCCACGCGCGGCCAGGCCCGGGTGATCGCGGATCCGCCGGCCACCGCGCGGGTCAAGCTCTTCCGCGACCACGGAATCGACCTCGAGCTGACCGTCTGGATCGCGGATCCCCAGGGGGGCGAGGGCGACCTGAAAAGCGACCTTTTCAAGGCGCTGCTGAAGGCCTTTCGTGCCCACGGCGTCGAGATCCCCTACCCGCGCCACGACGTGCGCCTTTTGGCTACCCCTGAAACACAGGAAATCACTGTTACTTCAAGAACATAGAAAACAATGGGCCGTATTTCCGCACGCGACTGACCCGTGCGGAGTAAAATGGCGGGTTACCTAGATGCCGCTGCGTTCAGCGGCCATACAGAAAGGGCGCACAACCCCATGTTTAACGGTCTCCTGAACCTGCCCTGGTGGGGCGATGTTCTCGCGGGTCTCGTGCTGGTGCAGATCACCATCGCGGCCGTGACGCTGTACCTCCACCGTTGCCAGGCGCACCGCGCGCTCGAGCTGCATCCGGTCGTGAGCCACTTTTTCCGGTTCTGGCTGTGGATGACCACCGGCATGATCACCAAGGAGTGGGCCGCGATCCATCGCAAGCACCACGCCAAGTGCGAGACCGAAGAAGACCCGCACAGCCCGCGCATCCACGGCATCAACAAGATCCTGTTCGGCGGCGTCGTCCTGTACGTGAAGGAGTCGCACAAGAAGGACGTGATGGAGAAGTACGGCCACAGCACGCCGACCGACTGGATTGAGCTCAACGTCTACACTCCGATGAACAAGTGGGGCGTCTTCCTGCTGGCGGCGATCGACATGTGGGTCTTCGGCGTCGTGCCGGGGGCACTGATCTTCGTCACGCAGATCGCGTGGATCCCCTTCTGGGCGGCGGGCGTCATCAACGGCGTCGGCCACTATTTCGGATACCGCAACTTCCAGACCGACGACGACAGCACCAACATGGTCCCGTGGGCGGCGTGGATCGGCGGCGAAGAGCTGCACAACAATCACCACGCGTACCCCACCTCGGCCAAGTTCTCGCTGCGCTGGTACGAGTTCGACCTCGGCTGGATGTACGTGAAGATCCTCGAGTTCTTCGGCCTGGCGACCGTGCGCAAGCAGGCGCCGAAGGTGAAGCTGGACCCGTCCAAGTGGGAAGTCGACGCGGCCACGCTGCAGGCGGTGATCATGCATCGCTTCGACGTGATGGCGAACTACGCCAAGTCGATGAAGCGCACCAGCGCGATCGAGATCGAGGCGCTGCGCGCCCGCGGCCACGACCACGCCCCGGTCAAGGCGATGCGCAAGTACCTGCACCGCGACCTCGCGACCATCCCGACCAAGCATCGCGAGAACCTCGATCGCGTGCTCGAGACCAGCCCCGCCCTGAAGACCACCTGGTCGATGCGGCAGGACCTGGTTCGCGTCTGGGAGCGTTCGACGCTTTCCACCGACCAGCTCGTCCACCAGCTGAAGGATTGGTGCGAGCGTGCCGAGAAGAGCGGCGTCTCCCCGCTGGTCGAGTTCTCGCACCGCCTGCGCAGCTACGCTTGAACTTGCCCATCTAGTTCGCGAAAACTCCCCCAACGTTTGCTCCCTCTCCCTCGGGCGCCCGCAAGGGTTTTCAGGGCGTGGGAGAGGGTTCAGAAACCCCGCCCCGGCGGGGTTTTTCATTTCCGGGTCAACGGGTAAACTGGCGCGCCCGTTAATCGGGCTGTCTGACCCCGCCCTCAATCCAAAAAAGGAACTGCACCATGCAGCGATTCTTTGCCGTACTGATCGCCACCCTGGCGTCGCTTGGCCTGGCCGTCGCCAGCACCTCGGCGCTCGCCCAGAAAGCCGAAACCCCGAAAGTCGACGCCAAGAAGGTCGAAGCCCCGAAGACCGAGGCCAAGAAACCCGACATGAAGAAGGCCGACGCCCCCAAGGCCGACGCCAAGGCCGCCGCGCCGATGGACATCAACACCGCGACGGAAAAAGAGCTCGCCACGCTGAAGGGCGTCGGCGAAGTTCGCGCCAAGGCCATCGTCAAGGGCCGCCCCTACAAGGGTAAGGATGAACTGGTGGCGAAGAAAATCGTCCCCCAGGGCGTCTACGACGACATCAAGGAACAGATCATCGCCAAGCAGAAGTGACGATGGGTGGCCGCTCTCGCGGCTGAACCATCGTCATCCCCGCGCAGGCGGGGATCCAATCAGCGAAAACAAAAAGCCCCGCTCAAGCGGGGCTTTTCATCGGATCCCCGACGACTCGGGGATGACGGGCGTGAAGCCTGCCCGTCACTTCATCTTCGTCTCTTTGTACAACACGTGCTTCCGAGCCACCGGATCGAACTTCTTGATCTCGATCTTCTCGGGCTTGGTGCGCTTGTTCTTGGTCGTCGTGTAGAAGTGGCCGGTGCCGGCGGACGATTCGAGCTTGATCTTTTCACGCATGGTGGCAGTCCTCTAAACCTTCAAGCCCCGCTCGCGCATGTCGGCGAGGATGACGTCGATGCCCTTCTTGTCGATGAGCCTCAGCCCAGCGTTGGTCAGGCGCATCTTGACCCAGCGGTTCTCGCTCTCGACCCAGAACTTGCGGTACTGGAGGTTCGGGAGGTAACGACGCTTGGTCTTGTTGTTGGCGTGGGACACGTGGTGTCCGACTCGGGGGGCCTTCCCCGTTACTTGGCAAACGCGGGCCATGGGAAACCTCTGTTAATCGGTTATAGAATCAAAGCGTTAGATTTTAGCATCTGAGTCGTCCTGTCCGCAACCTCCGCAAGGCCCCTCCCCGATGAGCCGCAGATTCCCGTCGATTCGATTTTCATCCCTCATTTCAATGGTTTGCGCCCTCGGGAGTGCTCCCGCGTGGGCGTTCCTGATCAACATGCCGCCGCCGGCCGTGACCGTCACGGAGTTCAAGAACGTCCACCTGAACCATTATTTCCTCACCGCCAATCACGAGGAGGTGGCGGCGATCGACGCCGGGAAATCCGGTCCCGGCTGGATTCGCACCGGCTATGGTTTCAGGGCGTATTCGTCCACGAATGGCTCGTGCGGCGGCTGCGTGCCGGTGAGCCGCTTCTACGGAACCCCGGGGATCGGCCCGAACTCGCATTTCTATACCGCCGAAACTGAAGAGGCCGACGGCCTGAAGCGCCCGGGCAGCGGCTGGTCGTTCGAGACGATCGAGTTCGCGATCGGCACTCCCCAGGCGGGCGCGTGCGCCGGTGGCGTCCCGGTCTACCGCCTTTACAACAACCGCTGGATGTTCAACGACAGCAACCACCGCTACGTGACGAGCGCCTCGGAGCGCTCGGCGATGCAGGCCCAGGGCTGGACCGACGAAGGCGCGCGTTTCTGCTCCACGGGCACCGTCGAGGTCGCGATCAAGACCTTCCAGGTCAGCATTCCCCTCGATCACAAGATCCTGCCGAGCGCCCTGTGCGAGAACGAGAGCGTCAACCTCGGCAGCTGCATGGCGGTCAATAACTTCGCGGTACCCAACGTCGTGCTGGGACCCTATCCCTACATGGCGTCCCGACGGTACTTCACACGCAGCACGGGGATGGTCACCGATCGCGTGTACGCGCCTTCGCTGCAGGCACCGGAGGTCGCCGCGCAGGGCTTGTTCGTGCACGGTGAAGACCTGACCTGGGGTTTGCACGTCGACTCGCGCGACAAGGGAGCCTCGATCTATTCGAGCGTCAACCCGCTCTACCAGTTTCGCACCACCGCTCCCGCCGGTGGCACGGACCCGCGTTTCTTCCCCTGGGCGGGCGAATACCCGTTCGAAACCCAGCTTTCGGTGGCCGCTTCCCTGTCGGTGCTTCGGGTGAATGTGCGTGCCGCCGATAGCCATGCGTACGGCCATCCGACGATCGAGTTCATCGACCAGCGCTCGGGGCATCACCTGTACTTCACGGTGCTCGCCTATGGGACGCAGGATGTCATCGGCGACTATCTCGCGCCCGACGTCGCCACCCACAAGGTGATCGTAGGCACCACGTTTCGCAACAATTCGGTTTACGCCCGCAGCTTCGGCAGCGGCACCCTGTCGACTCCTTCCGGCACCGATGACGCAACGCTGGGCAACGGGCGGTCCGGCACGTTTGAATTCAGGATGGACCGTACCGAATTCCAGCGCATCGTCGATGCTGCGCGCAGCGTCGACCCGGGGCTATCCCCGAACCCGGCCGATTACCTCGTCGACAACTTCCACTTCACCAACGAAGTGGTGGGCGATGCCGAGATCGGAATGAACCTCGGCTCCTTCGCCCTGCGGGTGATGCGCCGCTAGCGGCACACCGTCGCCGGCGTGGCGAATGACTGGCGGGTGATGTTCTTGGACTGGCTGAAACCGGAAACCGTATACGACAGCACGCCGCTATTGGCGCCGCTGAACGTGAGAGTCACGGTACCGACCTCGGTCTTCGAGACCTGCGCCGGATTCCAGGGCAATGCGTTGAACGGCGGACCCGTGGTGCGGTACAGCGTGCCCGAGTAGGTGCCGTTGCCGGTGCGAGCCACGTTGGAGCCCACCAGCCACATCCCGCGGCCGTTGGGCCCATAGGTAAACCAGGTGACGAAGAGGATGTCGCCCTGGTGGGTGACGTTGACGCCCCAGCCCGATTCCGAGCCGGCGGGCGAATTCCACCAAAGGTCCTGGTAATTCGGCAGCGAGCCCGCCGAGCCGCCGGCGGTGCAGGTCGGCATGGGCGAGGCAAATGCCTGGCGCGTGATCGACTTGTTGACCGTCACGCCGTTGACCGTGGCCGCGAGAGTGCCATTGCTCGCATCCTTGAACTGGAGCGTCGCAGTGCCCACCTGCACCTTCTGGACCTGCGAGGGGCTGAACGGCACGGAACTGAACGCCGGGCCCGTCGTCCGGTAGAGCTCACCGGAAAACGTGTTGGTCGCGGTGCGCTTGCCGTTCGGCATCACGAGCCACATGCCGCTGCCGTCGGTATCGTAGGTAAACCAGGTCGCGAACACGATGTCGCCCTGCTGCGCGAGGTTGATTCCCCAGCCCGACTCCGAGCCGGCGGGCGATCCCCACCAGAGACCCTGGACGTTGTGCGCCGTCGCGGGCGGGGGCGGCGGAGGCGGGGGTGGCGGCGGCGGAGGTGCGGCCCCGCCCTCGAGCATGGTGACTGCAGGACCCACGATATAGACCCGGCCCGTCGTGGGATTCACGGCGATCGCCTTCGCGCCTTGCGGGATGCCCGCCTTCACAAGCGCCCCGGTGGCGCCGTTGATGATTGCGAGCGTGCCATCGGCCGCGGGAACGTAGACCTTGTTGTTGTTGGCGTTGAGCGCGATGCCGACGCCGGTGCTCGAGGGCAGCCACGTCATCGCATTGGTGGCGGCGTCGAGGATCATGATCTCGCCGTCGAAAACCCCGTAGACCTTGTTGGTCGCGGTGTTGGCGGCGGCCGCACGCGGCCCCCGGCCATGGCCCTTGGGCTCGAGCCAGGTGACCGAGTGATCGGCAAGGCTGAAGATATTGATGGGCCCCTCGAGCGATTCGGTCAGCGCATAGCCGCGGCCGAGCCCCGGAAGCAGGGCGAGCGCCATCGGCTTGTTCCAGGTCTTGATGCTCGCGGTGGGCGGGTAGGCCGAGGTCGAGGTGAGGTCGATCGAGCGCACGTCGCCGGTGGCGTAGGTGGCCACGTAGAGGCGGTGCGCTGGCGCATTCAGGACCTGCGCGATCGGCCAATACGAGTCGATGGCGATCGAATACCAGTTGTTGGTGACGCCATCGACGATGGTGACTTCGTCGGTGGGGCCGGTGCGCAGCACGTAGATCTTGTTGGTGAGCTCGTTCACCGTGATCGGGCCGTTGCTGCCGAGCTGCAGTGTGGTCACCGCCAGCGTCGCGCCGTCGATCACCGAGAGGGTCGATTCGGTGCCGTTGTTCACGTAGATCTTGTTGGTGCGGGAGTTGACGGCGATGTGCTGTGGACGCTTGCCCACAGCGACCGAGCGCGTGGCGTGGGTCGCGCCGTCGATCACAGTCACGTTGTCCGAGAATTCGTTGGCCACGTAGATCTTGTTGGTCGCGGTATTGATCGCGATCGCGACGGGATCGGTCCCCGCGGCGATCGACGTCTGCGCGACCGCAGGCCGGGAGCCGGCGAACACGGCGAGCGCCACGAAAAGGGCCAGGAAGATACGGGGGGAGAAATCGGGGCGCATGGCTTCTTCGATCGGAGGTGGAACGACTCCGCCATCTTGCCGAGCCCAGGTGACCGCGACGACGGCGATTCAAAGGGTCGATTAGGCCGTTGGGACCACTGGGGTAGGACGGCGCCCACGCGCCCGTGGCTAGATGAGGCCCCTTTCGGCGAACGACAGGCACGCGCCCGGCGCCACGATGAAATGGTCGAGCACCTTGATGTCGACCAGCGCCAGGGCTTCCGCGAGCGTGCGGGTGAGGGCCTGGTCCTGCACGCTCGGCTCGGCGACGCCTGACGGATGGTTGTGCGCGAGGATGACCGCGGCCGCGTTGTGTCGCAGCGCGTGCTTGACCACTTCACGCGGGTAGACGCTCGTTTGCGTGAGCGTGCCGCGAAACAGCTCCTCTGCGGCGATCACCCGGTTCTGGGCATCGAGGAACACGCAGTAGAAGCACTCGTGCCCGAGGTCCTGCATGCGCAGCCGCAGGTACCCGCGCACCGCCGCGGGCGAGGAGAGGCTGTCGCGCGCCTTCATCTCCTCGGCGAGCGCGCGCCCCGCGAGCTCCATCACCGCGGCGATCTGCGCGTACTTCGCCGCCCCCACGCCGGGCACCGCGTCGAGCTCGCCTTGCGCGGCGGAAAGCACGCGCGAAACGCGGCCGAAGCGGGCAAGTAGCTCGCGGGCCACGTCCAGCGCGCTCTTGCCGCGGACGCCGGTTCCGAGGAAGAGCGCGAGAAGCTCCGCGTCCGATAGCGCCGCCGGTCCCTGCGCCAGCAATCGTTCGCGGGGCCGCTCGGCAAGCGGCCAGTGGGCCATGGACATGCACGCCTCGATGACGAGTAAAATGTGTTTATGGACAAGGTCTTGGGGACGAGATGAACAAGCGGTTGCTGCTTGGCGTCACGGGTGGCGTCGCCGCCTATAAAGTGGCCGAGCTTGCGAGGCTCCTGCAAAGGAACAACGTGGATGTCCAGGTTGCGATGACCGAGGCGGCCACGCGTTTCGTGACGCCTGCGACCTTCCAGGCGCTCACCGGCCGCCACGTCGTCACCGACCTGTGGGACGCGAGCTTCCCGAACCACATGGCGCACATCGAGCTGTCGCGGGGCGTGGACGCGATCCTGGTGGCGCCGGCGAGCGCCGATTTCATCGCGAAGCTCGCCCACGGCCTCGCCGACGACGTCCTGTCGACCACGTGCCTCGCGCGCAATTGCCCGCTGCTGGTGGCACCCGCGATGAACCGCGAGATGTGGGACAACCCGGCAACCGTGCGCAACGTGGCGACGCTTCGTGGCGACGGCATCGCGATCCTCGGCCCCGGGGCCGGCGACCAGGCGTGCGGCGAGGTCGGCATGGGCCGGATGCTCGAGCCCGAGGAATTGCTCGAGGCCGTGCTGGCACTGCTCGCGCCCAAGAAGCTCGCCGGCCGCAAGGTCATCGTGACTGCGGGCCCCACGTTCGAGGCGATCGACACCGTGCGTGGCATCACCAATCTTTCGTCGGGAAAGATGGGATACGCGATCGCCGATGCGGCCGCGGCGCTCGGCGCGGAGGTGACGCTCATCAGCGGCCCGACCGCGCTCGCTGCGCCTTCTCCGGCGCATTTCGTCTACGTGACCAGTGCCGCGGAGATGGCGACCGCGGTGAAGGCGCACGTGGCCGGAGCGGACTTCTTCTTCGGCGTGGCGGCAGTGGCCGACTACACGCCGGTGGCGACCTCGAGCCGCAAGCTGAAGAAGAGCGCCGAGCCGATGGAGCTCAAGCTCAAGCCCACCGAGGATATCCTCGCGTACGTGGCGTCGCTGCCCAATGGCCCTTTCTGCGTGGGCTTCGCCGCGGAGAGCGAGAACCTCGCCGAATACGCGCAGGCCAAGCGCGCCCGCAAGAAGATCCCGATGATCGTGGCGAACCTGGTGCAGCACACCATCGGCAAGGAAGAGAACGAGGTCACGATCTACGACGACCAGGGCGCCCATCCGCTCGCGCGCGCTCCCAAGTCCAAGATCGCCCACGGCATCCTGGCGCACGCTCTGGCGCTCGTGGACCGGGCGCCGCGCGCTTCCGTCACTGCGCTGAAACAGGTCTCCTAACCCGCAAAGCTGGTGTCAGAGACGAATTTCCACTCTGGGAATTCGTCTCTGACACCCGTTTTTTATCCCCGAAGAAGATGAAGAAACTCGACATCAGGATCCTCGACGAAAAAGTCCGCCCGAACCTGCCGGCCTACGCGACCGAGGGCTCCGCGGGGCTCGACCTGCGCGCCTGCATCGACGAGCCGCTCACGCTGCGCCCGGGAGACAGCGCGCTCGTTCCGACGGGGCTCGCGATCCACCTCGGGGATCCGGGCCTCGCGGCGATCATCATCCCGCGCTCGGGCCTCGGCCATAAGCACGGCATCGTGCTCGGCAACCTGGTGGGGCTGATCGATTCCGACTACCAGGGCCAGCTGATGGTCTCGTGCTGGAACCGGGGTCGCGAGCCGTTCGTGGTGAACCCGCTGGAGCGCATCGCGCAGCTCGTCGTGGTCCCGGTCGTGCAGGTCGCGCTCAACGTCGTCGAGTCGTTCGAGGAAAGTGCGCGCGGCGCCGGCGGCTTCGGCTCGACGGGGAAGCACTGAGTGAGGGGCATCGTTCTCTTCGCCCACGGAGCGCGCGACCCCGAATGGGCGCGGCCCTTCGAGGCGATCCGCGACGCGGTGCGCAACCAACGCCCGGAGTATCCGATCGAGCTCGCCTACCTCGAGATGATGTCGCCCACGCTCGAGGACGCCGTCGCGTCGCTCGCGAGCCAGGGGGCCTCGGCGATCACCGTTTTCCCGCTATTCATGGCCCAGGGCGGTCACTTGAAGAAGGACCTGCCGCTGATCCTCGACGCAATGCGGGAAACGCATCCCCACATCCCGATCTCGCTCGAATCGGCGATCGGCGACGTGCCCGCGATCATCGGCGCGATCGCCGGGTGGATCCTGGAAAGGTCGGAGTGAAAAATTACTTCTTGCAGATTCCGAAGCCGTCGTTCCAGCCCATCGAATACTGGGCGTCGGCAGCGAAGCGCTGCGCATCCTTGCGCGCGTACTCGGAGCGCTTGGCAGACTCGCAGCCGTCGATGTAGCCGTCGCGAACCGATGGCGGATAGCCGGTGAGGTTGTAGGTCGGGCGCGACGCCTTGGTGCGCCGCTCCAGGGCCTGGACGGGGGACTCCGGCCGGTCGGGGGGCGGCAGGTTGATCACGGGGCGCATCGCGCAGCCGGCCGCCACCAGGGCGGGCGCGAGAAACAG
>JANMYH010000122.1:0-5631 GCA_031381925.1 Burkholderiales bacterium
CCGTCCAACGAACCTTGGAGGTATTCCCGGAAGGCGAGATGTAACGGGCCTGACCCCTCGTCAGTGCTCCGTCGCTCCCGGGGGGCGCTCCAGCGGCTGGGGCCCTCTCGCCAAGAGCTCCTTCAGGAATTCCATCGGCGACACATAGAAGGGATTTTCCACGATGGTGGTTCCGATAAGCACCTGGGGATGGGTGCTCAGGATGTCCTTGAAGGTGGCGCGGCTGAACTTCCGCGTGTCGTAGGCGCACATCAGGGTGCACTCGTGCCGTCGCAACAGGAATCCCAGCCGCGCCTCGTACTCCATGAGGGCATCCGTGTTCGTAAGCGCGCCTAGCGCCCAACTCATGTCCCCGCAGGTCCGCAGGAAACGGAAGTGGGACGACTTTGCCTCGTCGAGCAATGTGTCGACCCGGGAGAGCATCGACGCGACATCGAACGCGCCCTCCGCGAGGTAGGTCTCTTCCGGGCAGAACAACTTCAACTGGTCGGCCTCCATCGCCGGCGCGACCGCGATTCCCGCGGCAATCATCCGGTCGAGGCGCTCCGGCTGGTCGGCCTTCTCGCAGATGCTCACGACCTGCTCGCCATGCGAGAGACCTTCCGCAAAATAAGGAAGGATGGCGGAGTAAAGCTCCTCGTCGGAATCGAAGAAGGCGCAGACATGCGCGGTGCTGTCCAGGCGCCGGCCGCAAAGATGGACGGGAAGGCGAGCGGGCATCGGATTTGTCGCTAAGCTGAGACAGACAGGCCTGATGGTAAATGCGCTTCCCGTTCAACGCAAGTCTGGTACGGTATCGACGAAGCCCAGCCTGATTTCCCGAATTCCCCTCGTGACGAACCCACACCGGAATAACGAGTCAAGCGTCGGCGCCAAATCGCCGGGAACGGACGACCTGCGCTTTCGAACCTTGTTCGAGCAAGCCCCGTTCAGCGTCCAATTGCTCGCCGTCGACGGCCGTACCCTCGAGGTCAACAGGGCCTGGGAAGCGCTTTGGCAGGTATCGGATGGGGACGGGGTAAAGAAGTACGTGCTGGAGGAATACAACATCCTTTCGGATCCCCAGCTCGAGGCAAAAGGAGTGGCCCCGATTCTTCGGCAAGCGTTCGCCGGAGCCTCGGTCACGATCCCGCCGATCATCTACGACCCCGCGGAGCTGGGCAAGGCCGGTCGAGCGCGCTGGATCGTCGCCCACGCCCATCCGGTCAAGGACGAAACGGGACGGGTCGTGGAGGTCGTCCTGATACACGACGACGTCACCGAGCGCATTCATAGCCAGAACGCACTCCGTGCGAGCGAGATGCGGCTCAAGCAGCTCGCCAACACGATCCCGCAGCTCGCCTGGATGGCCGAGCCCGACGGGTCGATCCATTGGTACAACGATCGCTGGTACGAATACACGGGCCAGACGCCAGCGACGATGGAAGGATGGGGATGGCAGCGCGTTCATGACCCTGGCACGTTGCCGAAAGTCCTGGAGACGTGGAAGCATTCGCTCGCCAGCGGCGAGCCCTTTCAAATGACGTTCCCGCTCCGTGGCAAGGATGGGCAATTCCGGCCGTTTCTCACGCTGGTCGCCCCCCTGAAGGACGCTGAAGGAACGGTCGTGCAATGGTTTGGCACCAATACCGATGTTTCTTCGCTCGAGGAAACCGAAGCCGAATTGCGCAAGACCGAGGAGCGGCTTCGGCTGGCGACAGACGCGGGAAATATCGGGATCTGGGAATGGGACCTCGCGGCGGACAAGGTCACCTGGTCCGACCGCGTGTACCTGCTCCACGGGTTGGCACATGGCGAGTTCGGCGGCCGCGCGGAGCATTTCTCCGCGCTGGTGCACCCCGATGACCTCGACGGAATCTGGGAAAAGATCCGTGCGGCGATCGCGGCAGCCGACGGCTTTTCAGCCGAGTTTCGCGCGGTGCTTCCCGACGGCGGCACAAGATGGCTCACGACCTGGGCGCGGGTGCATCGCGATGCGAGCGGATCGGCGGATCGCCTGGTGGGGGCCCTGATCAGCATCGATGACTACAAGAGGGCCGAGGCGGCGCTCAGGGAGAGCGACCGGCGCAAGGACGAGTTCCTGGCCATGCTGGCCCACGAGCTGCGCAACCCGCTTGCGCCGATCACGACGGCGGCCCACCTTCTCGCCTTGCCGGCCAGTGACGAAAGGCGCATACGGTTGGCCGGCGAGATCATTGCGCGCCAGGCGAAACACATGACCGCGCTGGTCGATGACCTGCTCGACGTCTCCCGGGTGACGCGCGGCCTGGTTCAGCTGAAAAAGGACGTCCTCGAGCTGAAATCCGTGATCAGCAGCGCCATCGAGCAGGTGCGCCCGTTGATCGAGGCCCGGCATCATGTCCTGACGACCTGGACGGACCCCGAACAGGTATTGGTGCTCGGCGACCGTACCCGGCTCATTCAAGTCCTCGTGAACCTGTTGAACAACGCGGCGAAGTACACGCCCGAACGCGGTGAAATTGCGTTGAAGATGGAAGCGCGGGATTCGCAAGCAAGGATCAGCGTCAGGGACAACGGCCTCGGAATCGACGCATCCCTGATCGCGCATGTTTTCGAGCTGTTCACCCAAGGCTCGCGAACGCCGGACCGGGCCCAGGGCGGCCTCGGCATCGGCCTGGCCCTGGTCAAGAGCATTGCGACCTTGCACGATGGACAGGTGGAGGTTCACAGCGACGGGCCCGGGAAGGGAAGCATTTTCACGCTCTCGCTGCCTCTGGTCCGGCAAACCACGGCGGATTCCCCGGCGCGGCAAAATGAAATCTCTCCGGGTACCACGCGGTCGGTGCGAGTGATGATCGTCGATGACAATCTGGATGCTGCGCAGTCGCTGGCGGAGCTGCTGGAAACCGACGGCCACCATGTCACGGTCAAGCAGAGCGCAAAAAGTGCGCTGGACGAATTCCCGGCCCATCCGCCACAGCTATTCATCCTGGATATCGGAATGCCGGGAGTGGATGGATACGAGCTTGCCAGGCAACTGCGCAAGCAGCCTTCAGCCGCAGGAGCGGTCTTCATAGCGCTCACCGGCTATGGGCATGCGCATGACCGCGCGCTATCCGAGGCGGCAGGCTTTGATCATCATTTCGTCAAGCCCGTCGACATGCAGGAGCTCGCGCGAATTCTTGCACGCGTCCCTTGAAGCGGTATCGTCCTCGACGGCATCGAGAACGCGATCGGGGCGCCGGCGCGATGACGGCGCCCCCCGATTTCAGCGAACGCGGCGCAGCGAAGAGATCTGGTTGTTCAGGCCGCCGAGGCTTGCGTAACGCCCGGGACCCACGACCACGCACTGGCCGCCGTAATTGCCGTCGCTGCACAGCTCCCAGCGCCCCTCGCTCACGACGATCGAGCTGGCCTTGTCGTTGAAATCCGTCGGGCCGAGGTTGGACACGTCGCGCTTCGAGGCAAACACGCGGCCCTCGAAATTCTGGCCTTCGTAGAGCGCGATGTCCGCGTCGGCGCGGCGCGAAGCCGGCGTCGTCGCCGCTCCGGCGGGACGAATCGACGAGATCGAGCGCCGCAGTCCGAGCTCGCCCAGCCTGGGATAGCGGCCGGGGCCCATCTCCTTGCAGTCGCCGCGGAAATACTCCTCGGTGCAGAATACCCAGCGCCCACCCTCGATCACCATCGAGGCGGTGGCGTCGTCGAAACCGAGGCGATCGAGCGAGCCGTTGACGCCCGCGACGGCCACGCTCTCGCCGGTGAAGTCGCGGTTGCTGTAAAGGATCACCCGCGAGCGGCCGTCGGGGGCGACATCGGGCACGCTGACGCCGCCACCCCACTCCGCGGGCGCATCGCGACGGCTGCGCACCAGCCGCGCCGATGTGACCTCCTTGGCCATGCCGCTGCCGAGGTCGGCGTAACGTCCGGGCGCGTATATCCTGCACGAGCCCGCGTACCCCGGATGCTGGCAAAGCTCCCACGTGCCTTCCCTGACCACGATGCTGGCAGCGCGATCGTCGAAGCCGGTGTTTTCCAGCGTCGGCGTGTCGCGCTCGAGGGTGAGCGTCCTTCCGCCGAATCCGGGCTGGCCGTAGAGCTCGATCGCCCCGCGCCCATAGCCGCTATAGCTGCCGGTCTGGCCCGCGTAGCTTCCGACTTCACGCGCCGATTCGATGCGGTGGTTCAGGCGCGGGTCGAGCGCGCCATACTCGCCGCGATTGAGGGTGACGCATTCGCCCTTGAACTCGGGCTGCGAGCAGAACTCCCAGCGGCCGGAGTGGACCACGAGGCTCGCGGCCTGGTCGTAGAAGCCGGTGTTTGCGAGGTTGGGCGTGTGGCCGCGAAGGGTCAGCTGGCTGCCGCCGAAATTGGGCTGCTTGTAGATGGTGACTTCGGCCGCCTGGGCGGCGCCGGCCAGCAGGAGGGCCGGCAGAAGGGAGATCGATCTCATTGGTTGTGCCTCCGAGGGGATGTCTTGCTCAGACTCGGCCCGCCCCCGGAGGGTTCAAGCGTAACTATTACTCGGCCTTGACTCCGGCGTTCTCGACGACCTTCGCCCACTTCCCCATCTGCCCCCGGATGTGCTCGCCGAACTGCTCGGGTGTGCCGCCGACGGGCTCCACGCCCTGGGCGAGGAAGCGCTCGCGCACGTCGGGCATGGCGAGGATCTTCGTGACCTCGGCATTCAGCTTGTTGACGATTTCGCGGGGCGTTCCCGCGGGCGCCACCACCCCGAACCAGACCATGACCTCGTAGCCGGCCACGCCCGCCTCCGCGACGGTGGGAACGTCGGGGGTGAGCGGCGATCGTTTCGTGCCACTCGATCCGAGAGCGCGCAGCCGGCCCGCCTTCACCTGCGGCAGCACGTTGGGCGTGTTGTCGAACATGAGCTGCACCTGCCCGCCGAGGAGGTCGCTCACCGCCGGACCGCTGCCCTTGTAGGGGATGTGCACGATGTCCACGCCCGCCAGGCTCTTGAAGAGCTCCATCGAGATGTGGTTGGACGAGCCGTTTCCGGTGGAGGCGTAGCTCAGCGACCCGGGCTTCGCCTTCGCGAGCGCGATCAGCTCGCCCACCGAATTCGCCGGCAGGGACGGATGCACCACGAGCAGGTTTGGCGAGGTCGCGGCGAGGATCACCGGCGCGAAATCCTTCACCGTGTCGTACGGCATCGACTTGAAGAGGCTGGGCACCACCGAGAAGGGGAACGCGACGATCAGAAGCGTGTAGCCGTCGGGTGCGGATTTCGCGACGAAGTCGCTGCCGATGAGCGTGTTGCCACCCGGCTTGTTCTCCACCACCGCGGGCTGGCCCCACGACTCCGAGAACTTGGCGGCGAGCGTGCGTCCGAGAGTGTCATTGAAGCCGCCCGGCGGATACGGGACCACGATCTTGATGGGCTTGGAGGGGTAAGTCTGGGCGAATGCAGGAGTCAGAATCATCGCCGCAAACAATGCCATTCCCGCAACCCATGCCATTGCCGCAACCAATGTCATTCCCGCGAAGGCGGGAACCCAGTTTCCCCAACGCCTAGACATAGCCGGGACCCTCGATGACGGGATGGGACTTCAGGAATTTCTCGTCGACTTCGACGCCGATCCCGGGCGTCTCCAGCGGGCGCACCGTGCCGTCGCGCGCGATCTCGAAGGGCTTGCTGGTGAGCTCGTC
>JANMYH010000152.1:0-5730 GCA_031381925.1 Burkholderiales bacterium
GGGGTGCTACCAGCAGCCGTGCCATGGGAAATCCGCAGCAAAGCGCGGATTATCTCATCCCGCCTTCTCGCCCACGCTGGACACTCGCCGCAGGTCCTGCGCAACCTTGCCGCCCTGCAGGACGATGACCCGTTCGGCGGAAGCGATGGTTTCGGGGCGGTGCGCGATCAGGATTCGGGTGAGGTTGAGGCCCTTGATTGCTTCGTTGACCGCACGCTCCTTCTGGACATCGAGGGCACTGGTTGCTTCATCGAGGAAGAGGATGCGCGGGCGTTTATAGAGAGCGCGCGCGAGCAGGATTCTCTGGCGTTGCCCGCCGGAGAGCGCCGCCCCCATGTCCCCGATGAGCGTGTTGTATCCCATTGGCATGGCTGCGATGTCGTCGTGCACCGAAGCGAGCCTCGCGAAGTGCTCGATCGCGCTATGGTCCGGGGAAGCATCGAAGAAGCTGATGTTGTCGGCGATCGACCCTGCGAAGAGTTGGTCATCCTGCATCACGGTCCCCACCAGCTTGCGATAGCGCTCGATTCCGAGCTTCTGGATGTCGACGCAGCCTGCCAGGATCTTGCCGTCGGTGGGGGACAGCAACCCCAGCATGAGCTTGATCAACGTGGTCTTTCCTCCGCCCGATGGCCCGACGATTGCCAGCGACTCCCCGGGCGTCACCGTGAACGAGCAGTTGAGCAGCACGAAGGGTTCGGTGTCGGAATAGCGAAACGACAGCGCACTGACTTCGAGCGAAGCATCGATTCCGTCGACCGGGGCCGAGGGCGATTCCTCCTCGGGCGCGGTGAGAACGATATCTGCGAGGCGCTCGCCCTGGAGGTTCAACATGCGAAGCTCGATCATCTTGTCGATCAGGCCTGCTACGCGCGCGGAGAACTGCTCCTTGTAGGCGAGGAACGCGAACAGCATCCCGACGGAGAACGCGCTGTCGAGCACCAGGAGCGCGCCGAGCCAGATGATCGCGACCCGCTCCAGCCCGAAGACCAACCCGTTGGCCGAGCGGAAGAAGAGCGCCAGACGCTGGGTGACCAGGTCCTGGTTGACCGCATCCACCACCAGGTTGAGCCACCTTGAGCGCCGCTCTTCCTGACGCCCGAACAACTTGATGGACTGCACGCCGCGGACGGTCTCGAGGAAATGGCTCTGTTGCTTCGCCGTATGGACGATATGCTCTTCGGTTGCGCGGCGTAGCGGGTCGTAGAAGGTCCATCGCAATATTGCGTAGAGGGCCACTGCGGCCAGGGCGACCGCGGTGAGCGCGCCGCTGTAGATGATCATCATGGCAAGGGTCGCCACCGCCATCACGCCGTCGATCAGAGCCTCGACGAAACTCGAGGTGAGCGTTCGCTGAATCGTGTTGACCGATCCGAATCGCGAGACCACGTCGCCCAAGTGCCGCTTCTCGAAAAAGCTGACCGGTAGCTTGAGCAGGTGCGAAAAGACGTTGGCGAGCCATTGGAGATTGAGGGTGGTTCCGAGGTAGACCACCACCCACGATCGCAGGATCGACACGGCAACCTGGATCGCGGCGAGCATCAGGAAACCCAGCCCCAGCACCGTCAGCAGGTCCCGGTCGGCCGAGGCGACGGCGCCATCCACGGCCCACTGCATGTAGAACGGGGTTACGACCGCGATTGCCTGCAACGCAAGGGCCAGGAGGAAGATCTGGGCAAGGGCGCGTTTGAGCCCGACGACCGGGCCCATGAGGTCGCGCAGGCCGATGCGTCGCCGATCGTCGGCCGCCTTGAACTCGGACGTCGGCGAGAGCTCGAGCGCGATCCCGGTGAAGTGCCGGGAGACTTCGGCCATCGAAAGCCGCCGCACGCCGAACGCCGGGTCGTGAATGACCGCGCCCCTCGCATCGGCCGATTCGAGCACGACGAAATGATTCTGGTCCCAATGAAGGACGCATGGCGCGCGCAGGTTGGGGATCTCGTCGAGCTCGAGGCGAAGCGGCCGTGGGGCCAGGTGCAGCCGGCCCGCCGCCTGCATGAGGTATGCAAGCGTGGCGCCTTTCAGGGAGACCGTGAACCGCCGCCGCAGCCCGGCGAGGTCGATCTGGTGGCCGTGAAAATGCGCGATCATCCCGAGGCTCGCCAACCCGCACTCCGCCGCTTCGGTCTGCAGGAACATCGGCAGCCGGCGCCTGCCGCCGAACTGCAGCTCGCCGAGAAGCTCCATCACGCGCGTCCGGCGAGGCTCAGCAGCGGCTCGAAGATCCATTCGATGAGGCGGCGGCGGTCGAGGCGAATGTCCGCCTCGACCTGCATGCCGGCCTTCAGCGGCTCCTCCCGGCCATAGGCATTGATCGACTGCGCCGAAAGCTCGACCTTGATTCGATAGAGCGGCTCGCGGCTGCCGTCGACGGGCACGAATCCCAGGTCCGTGGGCGGAATCGCGTTGCGCGTGACTGCGACGACGCGCGCCATGTGGCCGCCGAACTTCTGGTGGGGATAGGCGAGGTAGCGCAACAGGACCTCCTGGCCCGCTCGCACGAACCCGATCGATCGCGACGGCGCGAAGAGGTGCGCTTCCAGTCGCGAGTCCGATGGAATGAGAGTCGCGATCGTCGTGCCCGGCATGATCGCCTGGCCGGGCTCGACCAGTACGGCCGCGATGGATCCCGCGGCCGGCGAGGCGATCGTGGTGCGGAATTGAAGCTCCCGCTCGACACGCTCCTGCGCGAGAGACGCGAGCTGCATGTCGATCGCGGCAACTTGTGCGTACGCGCGCGAATACGCGGACTGCGCTTCGAGCTCGGTTCCCTCCGCTTCACGCGCCAGCCCTACGCGAGCGCGCCGCGTCGCGGCGACGCGCGACTCCTGATCGAGCGCTGCATCGCGCTCGCGATCGACCGCGGCGGTCGACACGAATCCCGTGCGTTCCAGATTGAGCGCCCGCTCGAGCGCCTGGTGCGCCAGGTTCGCGCGCTGGGCCTGGGATGCGAGCTCGCTTTCGAGAAGCAGCAACTCGCGCTCGAGTGCCGCACGCCGCCGTGATATCAGGGCCTGTTCCGATCGCAGCCCGGCCAGGGCGTGCTCCCGCTGCGAGAGGAGGGCTTGCCCGCGCTCCGATAGCCGAATCCCGATCGCGGACCCGATGTCTTGCCGTGCTTCGGCGATGCGCCCGTCCGCGACGGTGAGCACCGCATCTTCGCGGTCGACGCTCGATCCCTCCTGCACGAAGACCCGCTGGACCACGCCCGCCTGCTGGGCCACGATCTTCACGATCCCCTGGACCGGCGCCAGCACGCCTGTCACGCGCGCCTTGCGCGTGTACTCGCCGACGACAAAGTAGGCGCCGATCGCTGCAACCATTGCGATCGCGGCCCCAGTGAGCACCGTGAACGACAGGGGACGTGTGAGAAGGATCCTGCCCAGCCAGGCGTTTGCTCGCGCCTCCTCGGTCTCGCGGCGGAACAGGGCCACTAGGCCGGTTCCGAGAATGGATCGGGAGAATAGGGCTTGCGCGACATCCAGACGTACAGAGGAAGCGCTATCGCGGCAAGTAGCAGGCAGGCCAACTGGAGCCCCCACGTGCTGATGTCTCCCACAGCGCGGCTCGCATCCGGAAATATGAACTGACCCATGAACGGGTACCAGAGCATCAGATTGACAAACGAGTGGACGAGGATCGGCGCCCATAGGGAACCGGTTCGACGCAGGAGGCACACAAAAATGATCGAGCTGGTAAATGCGGCCCAGAAGACCGGGTGATACAGGCCGAAGAGCGTCGATGTGAGCAGCATCGCGGGAATCCAGCCCCACCGTCGCTCCCACGCGCGGTAAAGAAACCCCCTGAAGAGAATCTCCTCGAGAACTGGACCCAGGATTGCCGCGAGCAGGATCGAAGTGAGAACTCCCGGTCCAGAGAAGGCTTGCGCCATCTGCTCGTCCGTGGGCACTGCCCTCATGTGTTGTTCGAGTGCGGCGTTGCCTTCAGTGAGCCAGTACCAGAGCGCGAGACCGCCGGCAAATGCGAACGCCAGAGTGACCTTGGCGACTGCGAGCAAGGCGACCTCCGCACGGCGCGTCCGTGGAACGCCGGGAGATAGCAGGTCGGTCACTTGTCGACGCAATGCGGGAAATATCGCTAAGACTGTTCCACCGAGCACGAAGGGAAGAAAGCGCCCGATGAAAGTCTTTGCCTCATTCGAACTTCCCAGCAATTGTCCGAGGTAGGAGCTCAGAGGCACCGCGAGCAGAAGGACAGCGAAGCTCAAGAAGGTGATCTGGATTCCCGAGGCGGTTCCGGTGCGCATGGTGGTCTCCAAGGCGCGGGCCGCGGGCGTCGGCCCACGTTGAAGTTACTTCGCTACGCGCTCGATCACGTACGACGTGAAATCGACCAACGTGTCATAGCCGGTCCTAAGCTGTCCCAGGATCTCGACCCACTGCTGGGCAGTGCATGCCCCGCCGCTGATTGCCTCCACCTGCTCTTCGCTCAGAACGCCTGCGGGAAGGTGGGGGACGGTCTTGTCGCTCATTTGAATCTCCTTGATGGGTTGGAATGCGATTACTTCTCGACGTTCTTGATCGGCTCTATGGGCATCGGAAGGCACGGGTCGGTGGGAAACACCGGCGAGATCGGGTACCCCGGAATGACCAGGCCGTTGCGGAACCCGGTGCTTGACACGACGCCGCCCGAAACTTCGGACTCGTCCTTCTTCGGCACTTCCTTCATTTCAATTCTCCTGTGGTTCGAATCGGAAGGCGGCCGAAACGCTCGGGGACTGCACGGATCACGTGGGCTCGGACGGGCGAAGGCTCGCGTTGAGTAGGCGCGCATAGTCGACCGGCTCGCCCGCCAGTTCCTGTGGCGCGCGGTAGGTCAGTTCGTCAAGCGCCGCCGAAACCGGCACGCCGCCCGCAATGCGTAGAACTTCCTCGAGGCTGAGTTCCTTCACGTCGTCCTCCTGGATGCAGGTGCTTTCGATCCGGCAGGCCCTCTGCGCCCCGGCCGGTATGCGAATCCTAGGGAGGGTCGGACCGCGTGACATCCGAAAATCGCGAATCGCTGTCAGGTGATTTTCGCGGCGCCGCGCGCGCCGCGGGCGGTAGCTTTGCGCCCCATGGCTTCCGTTGAAACGCCTCGCTATCGAATCGTCCTGTATCGCGCGAAGGGATGCCATTTTGCCCTCGTGCCGCAGCTTCCGGGATGCGCCGCACGCGGAGCCACCGAGGTCGAGGCAGTCGAGAACGCACGCGTGGCGATCCGTTCCTACCTGTGGGTCATGCAAGTTCTCGCTGCCGATCGCGCCACGGTCGAACTCGAGATCAAGGCCTAGCGAACGCTGCTCGCGGCTGGTGTAACCTAAAGCTTCACACCCCCCGCACCGTCCTTGCTGCAGAGCAGCAGAGAGGAGCCTTCGCCGTGGCGAGATACACCACTGAGAACATTCATGCCGTGGCTCTAGTCGGCCACGGCGGGGCGGGCAAGACGATCTTGGCCGAAGCCCTGCTGTGGAAAGCCGGAGTGATCGGCGCAATGGGCAGCACGGAGCGCGGCACCACGGTCTGCGACTTCGACCCCCTCGAAAAGCAATACGCACATTCCCTCAATTCCTCCCTTGTCAATTTTCCCTACAAGGGAATCCACATCCACCTGATCGACACGCCCGGCATGCCCGACTTCGCCGGCCAGTCCATCGCGGCCCTCGCTGGCGTCGAGACCGCGGTGGTGGTGATCAATGCGCAGAACGGCATCGAGCTCAACACCACGCGG
>JANMYH010000170.1:0-8990 GCA_031381925.1 Burkholderiales bacterium
AGGCCTTGGCCGAGGCCTCGACCTTGGCCCGCACCATCGGCTCATTGGGCGGGATCCAACCCGAGATCGTCGTCCACTTTGCGCCGTCCCAGGACTGGAACACCTGCGCGTCCATGCCGCCGTGGTTCTTCTCGGAGAAGACGAGCGGGGGGACCAGCCCCCTGGCCCCGAGCTGCGTGAGGCGCGCGTCGTCGAGCTTGATCATTCGGTAGCCGTCGCGGACCTTCTTGCCGTCGAGGGGCGCGCCCTTCGCCTTGATGCCGTTGCGCATCGCCTCGACGATGACAATGCCGGTGATCACGCCGCGGTTGTAGGCCACCGTGCCGATGCGCGAGGGCTCCGTGGTGCCCTTGCCCGCCTTGTAGACCTTGTCCTCGATCTCCTTGAGGACGGGGAAATTCTTGCCCGCGGCATGGTAGTTGGCGGTGACCGTCCCATTGGCGAGCGGCCCGGCGGGACCGACGTCATCCTCGGTGCCGCACCACAGCGAGCCGATGTACTTCTTCATCGGGTAGCCGACCTTGGCGATCTCCGTATAGGGAACCGCGCAGGACTGCCCGTAGAGCCACCCGATCACGTAGTCGGCCTTGTAGCGGCGCGCGATATCCACCCACGCGGCGCTCTGCTCGAGGGCGGGCCAGGAGAGTGCCCACGATTTCCACTCGAAGCCGTGCTGCTTGGCGAGCTCGTCGAACATCGGGAACGGCTGCCGGCCGTAGTCGTTGTCGAGGTGGATGTAGGCGATCTTCTTGCCCTTCAGATTCGACTCGCCGCCCTCGAGCTGCGCAATGTACTTGATGGTCGAGGTCGCCTGCGCCCAGAAATTGGCCACCACCGGCGCGAGGTAGGGGAAGGTCTCGCCGTCGGTGGAGTCGGAGCGCCCGCCCGCCAGGTTGATCGCCAGCACCTCGTCCTTGGTCACGCGCTCCTGCAGCGCGAAGATCGCAGGCGTGCTGTTCGGGTAGACCATCAGCCACTTGCCCTTGAAGCGGTCGTAGCACTCGAGCGCGCGCGGCACCTTGTACTCGAACTCGCACTCCTCCCAGGTGATCTTGTAGCCCTCGACGCCGCCCTGCATGTTCACCAGAGTGATGTAGTCCTGCTGGCCGGCGATGACGCCGGTGGACGCCGTGGCGAAGGGTCCTGTCCGCGTCACCATCATGGGGTGCACGATCTCACCCTTGTACGTCTGCGCCGACGCGATCGGCGCCACCGTCGTGATCGCGATGCCCGCGGCCACAGCCCACTTCCAGCACTGTCTCGCGTGGTTCATTTGATACCTCCTAGTTGCGCTCCATTGATCGGGTACCACTGCTTGTCCACCCAGGCCGCCAGGCGGTGCCAGAGCTCCGCCAGGCCCTTCGGTTCCTTGATGAGGAAGTACAGCACCAGCGCGCCGAACACGACGTGCTCGGCGTTGGCGAGCGTGTCGACGGCGGCGGGGCTGCCCCCGAGCGCGGCCGCCGCCTTCTGCATGAGCACCGCGAGGAGGATCGGCAGCAGCATGATGAACGCCGCTCCCAGGTAGGAGCCCAGCACGCTGCCCAGGCCGCCCACGATGATCATGCCGAGGATCTTGATCGAGACGTCGAGCTCGTATTCCTGCACGCTCGCCGCTCCCGTATAGCCAAACACCACCAGGGCGCCCGCGACCCCGGCGTAGAACGACGAGACCAGGAAAGCCATGAGCTTGTACTGCAGCATCGACACGCCCATCACGCTGGCGGCGACGTCGTGCTCGCGCAGTGCCATCCACGCGCGGCCCACGCGGCTCCTCACCAGGTTGTAGCCGAAGAAGGTCATGAGCGCCACGACGGCGAGCACCAGGTAGTACTTGTCGGTGGGGGTGCTCACGTCCCAGCCGGCGATCCTCACCGGCGGGGTGTTGAGCGTGGCAAACGAGCCCGAGCCGGTCCAAGGCACGCGCTGCAGCGCCCAAATGATGATGAACTGCGAAGCGAGCGTGGCGACCATGAGGTAGAGGCCCTTGATGCGCAGTGACGGCGTGCCCACGAGGACTCCCATGAGGGCGGCGACCGCGCCGCCCAGCATGATCGCGAGCGGCACCGGCACGCCGAAGCGGCCGTAGGCGATGACCGCGGTGAAGGCGCCCAGCGCCATGAACGCGGCCTGGCCCATGGAGATCAATCCGGCATACCCGGTGACGAGATTCAGCCCGAACGCCGACAGCCCGAAGATGATCGTCGGGATTGCGATCGCCTTGATCCAGTACTCCGTGAGGACGAGGGGCGCCACCAGGGCAAAAGCCACGAGTAGCACGAAGGCCACGACCCGGGTACCGGGATAGTGGGACGCGCCGCGGGCCGCGGCGACCGGTGTCCTGTCGGCGATTTCGTTGGCCACGCGCTACAGCCGCTGGATGGCCGCCTGGCCGAAGAGGCCCGACGGCTTGAACATGAGGAAGAGCAGCGCCACGACGTAGGCAATCACGTCCTGCACGCCGCCGCCGATGTGGGTGCCGATGTAGCCCTCGCCGAGCGCTTCGGCCGCGCCCACGATGAGACCCGCGACGATCACGCCGGCCACGCTGTCGATGCCCCCGATGATGAGCACGGGCAGTGCCTTCAACGCAATCAACGACATCGCGAAGTGCACGCCGATGCGGCTTCCCCAGAGCACGCCCGAGGCGATCGCAACCATGCCCGCGAGCGCCCAGGCCACGGCCCAGACGCGATGCAGCGGAATGCCCACGACCTGCGCCGCGGCCGGGTCGTCGGCGATCGCACGCAGTCCCAGCCCGATCTTCGTGCGCTTGAAGAAAAGGATGATCGCGATCACCAGCAGGCCGGCGATGGCCGCCGAGATGAGGTCCGGCTTGGAGACGAACACCTCGCCCAGCTTGAGCGGCTCGGCCGGGATGCCGAGCTTTAACCCGCGCGGCTTGGTGCCCCAGATCATCTGTGCCGCGCCCTCGAGGATCGAGGCGAAGCCGACCGTCCCCATGAAGATCGTGAGCTGGCTGCTTCCCATCAGGGGCCTGAACACGATGCGCTCGGCGCCGACCGCGACGACGCACATCACCACGGCGGTGATCAGCAGGCTCCACACGAATCCGACGTGCGGGATGAGGCCGACCACCGTGAGCGCAGCGAAGAGCGTCATCGCCCCTTGCGCGAAGTTGAACACCGACGACGCCTTGTAGATCAGCACGAAGCCGAGCGCGACCATCGAGTACATGAGGCCGATGAGCATGCCGGTGATCAGCAGCTCGATTCCGAACATCAGCTCGCCCATGGGGTCGCCTCGCCGTCGATGTGATTCAGTGGACTTCCTCTTCGCTACCCAGGTAGGCGTGGATCACGCGCTCGTCGGCGCTCACCTCGGCCGGCGTGCCCTCGGCGATCTTCACCCCGTGGTCGAGCACCGCTACCCGGTGCGACAGGCTCATGACCACCCCCATGTCGTGCTCTATCAGGATCACCGTGATTCCGCGGCCGCGGTTGAGCTCGGTCACGAGCGCCATGAGCGCGGCCTTCTCGCCGTGGTTCATGCCCGCCATCGGCTCGTCCAGCAGCAGGAGCTTGGGGTCCACCGCGAGGGCGCGCCCCAGGTCCACTCGCTTCTGCAAGCCGTAGGGCAGCTTGTCGGCGGGCTCGCGCGCCGCGTGGCTCAAGCCCAGGAACTCGAGAATGGCGGCGACGTTGCCCCGATGCCGCTTCTCCTCGGCGCGCGCACGCCCGAAGTGGATGCCGCACTCGAACACGCCCGCGCGCATCAGGGCGTGCCGACCCACGAGTACGTTCTCCTCGACCGTCATGCCGCGGAAGAGCGCCAGGTTCTGGAAGGTCCGCGCGATGCCGAGCCCCGCCATGTGCTGGGTGCGCAGCCGCGTGCAGTCGCGCCCGGCGAAATGGATGCTCCCCTGCGTGGGGCGGAACACCCCGCTGATCGCGTTCAGCATCGTGGTCTTGCCCGCACCGTTCGGCCCGATGATCGAGTAGATTTCCCCGGGATCCACCTGCAGATCCACGCCCGCAAGCGCGACGACGCCGCCAAAGGCGAGGTGAACATTCTTTACATCGAGAATGGCGCGCTGCGCCAGCACTGCCGCCACGGGTCGTCCTTTAGTCCGCCGCGGCGCGGCCTGAATCGAGCCGGTTGTCGAGGGCGCGCGCCGCCTCGGCGCGCTTAAGCACTTCCTTGCCGATGAGGTTGCGCTGAACCTGCGCGGTGCCGCCACCGATCGTGAACATGCGGGCATCTCGCACCATGCGCTCGATGGGGAGGTCGCAAGAGTATCCCGCGGCGCCGAAAATCTGCAGAGCCTGGTTGGTCACCTGGATAGCCGCTTCAGCGGCATAGACCTTCGCCGCCGCCGCTTCAAGCTTGTCGGGATAGCCATTCACGCCGCCTGTGGCGGCGCGATAAACGAGAAGTCGTGAACATTCCATCTGCATGTGCATGTCCGCCAACATCCACTGGATTCCCTGGAAATCTCCGATGGGCTGGCCGAACTGCTTGCGCTCGAGCGCATACCGCGCTGCGAGGTCCAGGGCACCCTGTGCAATTCCCAGGGCAACCGAGGCCGCGCCGATGCGCTGCAGGTTGTAGCAGCGCATGAGCTTCTTGAACCCCTCACCGGGCTTGGTCAGCAGGTTGTCCACGGGTACGCGGCAATTCACCAGCGAGACTTCCCCCTCCGGCATGCCGCGCAGCCCCATCATCATGTGAATGCGGGGAACGGTCAGCCCTGGCGTATTCGCCTCCACCAACAGCGCACCGATGCCCTCGGCGCCGGGACGGCTGTCAAAGCGGGAGAAGATCAGGTAGCGCTTCGAAACGCCCGCCCCGGTGATCCAGCACTTCTTTCCGTTCACGACGTAGGAATCCCCGTCGCGCACGGCATTGGTCGTCATCCAGGTCGCCGCCGATCCGGCCTCCGGCTCGGTGATCGCAATCACCGGCTTGTCGCCCTTCACGATCGGCGGCAGGAACTCGCGCTTCTGGGCCTCCGTTCCGAGCTCGACGATGGCCTTCTGGACCGCCGTGTTGGCATCCACCACGATGCGGGCGATGACACCGCCGACCTTGGCGATTTCCTCGGAGACGAGGATCGCGTCGATGAGCGGCCGCCCGGCTCCCCCGTACTCCTTCGGGATGGTGAGTCCCATGAACCCTTCGTCCGCCAGCGCCCGAACGACGTCCCACGGGTACTCGTTGGTCCGGTCCATCTCCTTCAGGCGGGGCTCGACAATCGTCCTCGCGAAAGTGCGCGCCCGGTCCTTGAGTCGTTGCTGGTCGTCCGTCAGTGAAAACGAGAACATCGGTGAGTCCTTGCTTTCGGTCAGGCGACGCTCAGGGCCGATTGCGCGCGTCCCGCACGAAGTCCTGCCTGGATGTGGGCGATAACACCCTCCGTCGTCATGACCGGCGCATAGCAGTTGTTGAGCTGCTCGAGCGTCTGGCCATGCAGCGGTTGGGTGGTCCCGCACGCATCGCCGACGACAACCGGCATGTAGCCCAGCTCGCGCGCATGGCGCGTGGCCATCTCGACGCACCAATCCGTGTGATAACCGGAAATCAGCAATGTCTCCACACCCCACTGCTTGAGCCATCGATCGAGGCCTGTGCCGGTGAAAATGCTCCAACCGGGATAGACGAGGTTGCGATCGTCGTCCTGGAGGATGGCCTTGACCTCGGGAACCAAATCGCACTCCCAATCCTTGCGGGCACGGTCGTGCTTGTAGTCCTTGTTCCAGAACTGATACTGGACCCGGTCCATCTCGTTGGCGGGCTCCTTTTCGCCGATGAAGCGGTCGTAGCGCAGCCAGACGAATGGCATTCCCGCCTTGCGGCAGACCGCGGCCAGCTTCAGCGTGTTTGCGAGGCTCCCCCCCTCGTCGCGCGCCCCTTTCCAGATGCCTTCGTGGGTGAGGCACCCCTGCGGATCGAGGATGCTGTTCTGGGAGTCCATGTTGATGAATGCGGCACGGCTGGAGAACAGCTGCTTGAAATCCAGCGCCATCCACTGCTCGTGGGTCTTGGGAACCATCGCAACCTCCGGGGGGATCTGAGGCGAGTATAGCCCCGCCCATCCATATGTCCAATGCATTTACCTTGTGCTATCCATCTGTTTTGGTAATGTATAGACTTCGGGAGTTACCTGGAGAGATGTCCCATGGAGATGCGCACAGTTCAGTACTTCATCACCGTCGCGGAGTTGCTCAGCTTTTCCGCGGCGGCGGGCAAGCTGGGGCTGTCGCAATCGGCAATCTCTCGCCAGGTCCAGCTCATGGAGGCCGAGCTCGGCGTTCAGGTCTTCGACCGCGTCGGCCGCAAGGTCTTCCTCACGCCCGCCGGCCGCGACCTGCTGGTGCGCTGTTACGAAGTCCGCAAAGGGATGGACTCGCTCACGTCGAGAGCCACCGAGCTTGCGTCCGGAACACAGGGAACGATCCGAATCGGGGCAACTCCGCAAACCCTTGAAAGCGTGATCTCTCGCATCCTTCCCCGATTCATGCAGAAGCATCCGGACCTGCGCATCTCGCTCGTCGAGGACGGCTCGGCGAAGCTGGCCGAGACCGTCGAGCGCGGAGAGATCGACCTGGCGATAGGCGCGCTCGGCGCCGATCGCGGCCTCAAGTCCCGAACGCTGTTCCCATTGGTCGCGCTCGTCGCCTTGCCGGCCGATCATCCGCTCGGCCGACGCAAGAGCATCGAAGTCGAGGACCTCGCCGACGAACAGGTGCTGCTGTTGCGCAAGGAGTTCATGACACGCCAGTTGTTCGACGGGGCTTGCCAGGTCGCGCATGTCTCGCCGCGCATCCTCATCGAGAGCGCGAGCCCGCACTGCCTGCTCGCGCTCGTGCAGAGCGGACTGGGACTCGCCGTGATTCCCTCGACGGTTCGCCTGGAGAAAGGCCACCCGGCCGCGCTGCCGCTGACTCAGAAGGGAAGGCAGCTCGGGCTCTGGATGCATGCCGTCTGGGACCCGAGGCGCTACACTCCGCCCGCGGTCATGAATTTCATCGAGGCGTTGGTTCAGCATACCGAGACCGATTACCCCGGAAAATCCTTTCGTATCGGCAATCTGCTTTCCAACCCCGCCGCACGCCGCACTCCCGCGCACTGAATGGAATGAGCATGCGTTTGCTGGACAAGTCGCTTCGCGAGCTCGCTGCCGGACTTCGCGCACGGCAGTTCTCCGCATCGGACCTGTGGCGCGAGGCGCGCGAGGCCATGGAGGCGGGCGAGCCCCGGATGAACGCCTACAAGCTGCGCGCGGACGACAAGGCCGAGGGCGTGGCGCGCGAGGCCGATGCAGCCTTCAAGTCGGGAATGGATTGCGGAATCCTTCAAGGCATTCCGGTTTCGGTGAAGGACCTGTACGGGATACCTGGGCTTCCGACCTTTGCGGGTTCGGCACGCGAACTTCCCCCCGAATGGCAGTCGGCGGGCCCCATGGTGCGCTGCTTGATGGACCAGATGGCAGTGATCCCCGGCAAGACCCACACCGTCGAGTTCGCCTTTGGGGCACTGGGGCTGAATAGTCACTGGCCGACGCCGCGTAATCCTGGGACGCCGCGAATCCGCGCGTGCCGGGAGGATCGAGCTCAGGAGCCGGCGTTTCTCTCTGCGAAGGCTCCGCGATCCTCGCCCTGGGCTCGGACACCGCTGGCTCGGTGCGAATCCCCGCAAGCCTCACCGGCAACGTCGGCTACAAGCCGACGGGGGATCGCTGGTCGACGAAAGGCATCGCGCCGCTGAGCCCCATCTTCGACACGCCGGGAATTCTTGCGCGCACCGTGGATGACGCCTTCCTGGCGGCGTCGGAGTTCGATCGCCGGGCATTCGGCGATCGCCCCGGCGCCATCGATCGGGCAGCTCCCGCGGTCGGGCTCCGCATCGGGATCCCCGAGGAGCATTTCTGGAGCGGCTGCGACGCCGGGATCGCCGTGGGCGTTCACGGCGCGCTGCGTGACCTGGAGAAGGCCGGGCACCGGATCGTTCCGATTTCGTTTCCCGAGGCGGCCAACGCCTTCGAGCCTTTCTCAAACGCGAGTTGCCCGAATGGACCGCGATTCTCGATCCCAATGTGGGAATCCGCATGGAGATTGCCGCGAAGATTTCCGCAGTGGAATTCCTTCAGCGCAAGGGCGCGCTGGAGGTGCTCGCGTCGGCGTCCAACCGCGACGATCTGGTCTTTGCTGCGGGACTTGCCTTCGAGAAGGTACTCGGCGCGGGGCGGCAGCGCCTTGGACATTGCCCAAGCTAGGGCAACCCGTCAGGCTCGAAGCGATTGAAGTTTCGACTGAAAATCGCCCGGTGCCTCGCGCTCGAAGTTCAATCGATTCCCGCTACGCGGGTGCGTAAATCCGAGCACGCGCGCATGCAGCATGGTGCGCGGCGCCTCGATCGGCGCACCGCCATAGTCGCGGATGTAGACACGTTCGCCGACCAGCGGATGGCCGAGCTCGGAGAGGTGGATCCGGATCTGGTGCTGGCGGCCCGTTTCCAGACGGCACTCGACCAGCGTGGCATCCAAAAGCGCCGCGATCGGCTTGACGTGGGTGATCGCATGCCTGGCGTCGGATGGCGGGCTACCCCGCGCGCGGCGATAGTGCCCGTGGGAGCCGCGCAGGCCGTCGCCGCGATCCAGGACGAGATCGCTCTCGATCCGCGTTTCGCGGACGTCCCCGTGCGCGATGGCGTGGTAGATGCGATCGATGGTGTGCGCGCGGAATTGCGCCGCGAGGATGCGCTTCGCATCGGCTGTTCGGGTGAAGACCATCAGGCCGCTCGTATCGCGATCGAGGCGATGCACCACGCCGAGGCCCGCGCTGCCGCCGCTTGCGCCGAGCCGTTTCAGCAGGATGCGGGTGTATTCATCGAGCGTGTCCTTGTTGCCGGGCTCGTCGGCCACGCTCAGCATCCCGGCGGGCTTGTCGACGACGACGACGTCGCGGTCATGGAAGACGATCGCGCTCTTCGCGAGCGGCCCCTTGTCGAGCTTGGCTCCGTGCTCGTCG
>JANMYH010000179.1:0-2983 GCA_031381925.1 Burkholderiales bacterium
GCGGGCACGCCGGCCGCGAGCACCAGCGCTCGATCGTCCTCGCGTTCGTACGCGAACATGTCGAGCGCCGAGCGAATGAAATCGGAAGCCACCCAGCCGTGGGGCATGTCGCCGATGAACCGCGGCTTGCGAGCCTCTCGACCGACGACCTCGGCCCATTGGTTCCAGCCCGCGGGCCGGCGGTCCCGCAGGAAAAAGTCGAGCAACTCGCCGGCGCGTTCTCGCCAGCCGAGGCGCACGAAGCTGCCGATGGTCCGTATTTCATAGGGGGTATAGGCGTCCCAGTCCCGGCGTGCTTCGCGGCGCGCGACAAACTCGTGCCAGTACCGCTCGAACGTGGCATGGACCAGTTCCTGCGGCAATGATCGCCCCTCGGCGCCCGGCGCCAGGGCGATCGTGGTCGAGGTCGCGTCGAAATCGCCGCGGTCGGCGCTGCCGGGAATGAAGTCGATGCGATGCCTCGCGACGCTCGCGCGGATCGAGTTGTGCAGGTCGCTTCGAAACTCGTCGCGACCCATCGCGATCGCCCGCGCTTCATCGCTTCGCCCGAGGGACTGCGCGATCCCGATGGCACTGCGGTATCCCGTGAGCGCCCAGAAGTCGTCCCAGTAGGAATAGGCGGGTCGGTCGGAATAGCCTTCATGGCTGATCGAGGGTGGCATGAGCCCGAAGTACGCGATCCTCGCCTCGCCCGCGTTCTTCGTTCCCCGCTCCTGCAGGCGCAGCGTGTCCATGTAGCCCACCGCGCGGGAGACGCTCGGCCACATACCTCGCAGCCACGCGGGGTCGCGCGCGAATCGGTGATACTCCCCGACCAGATGGATCCACTCGCCATGGCTGTCGTTCTCCGGCACCGGGTCGGCGCCGCGCCAGTCGACGCAGCACGGCACCTTGCCGCTCGCGAACTGGTGCGGCGCGAACCAGTCGGCGAATTCGCGCACCACACTCTCGTGTCCCAGGCGCAACAGCGCATCCGAGGTGAGCGCGCCGTCGCGGATCCATGAGCGGGCATAAGCGCGCGCGCCCGGCTGCAATGCCGGACCTGCGCGGTTGATGAGGACGTGGGCGAGGGCGGTGCGCAGCGTGTCGGCGAGCGGCTTGCCCGCGGCCGGCAGCCGAAGCCCGACGCGGTTGAGCCTCATCCTCCATAACGCGGCGGCCGCGTGCTCCTGCTTGCGCATCCAGCGATCGGGATCGACGGCGGGTAGCGAGGCCGATCCGGCGAGCGGCGCAACCAGGCCGACGCTGCGCGCGCTACCCGCGGGCACGACGAGTCGATAGAGCAAGGCAGCCGATGGAAAGCCGGTCGGATCCTCGACGGTGCGCGCGGAAGGGCGGTTCGCCGCGGTGAGAATATCCGGCAGGTTGCCGGCTTCGAACGGAACCACAAACGCCTCGTCGGGGCGCTGCAGGGAATAGACGCGTCGCACGCCGTCGATCACCAGGGCCGTGCCGTCCCAAGCCAATGCGCGCATCGGGGCGACGCCGCCCGGTGTATTGAGGAACTGGCTCGGGGGATTCACCTGGAAAGGGCGAAGCGCCAGCACCAGCGTCACGGTCCGGGCGCGCGTCGAACCGTTCTCCACGGTATACCGGGCCAGGAGCTGGGAATGGGCCCGCTCGCCCACGCCGAACGCCGTCACCTTCAGGGTGAGGTCGTCGCGCCGCCACGTGACCGTAGGGATCGGCAGGTAGCCTTCAGCGAGCGTGTGGTCGATCGTGACGCCGGCCCACATAACGAGTCCCTCGTCGGCGAGGAGCATCGGCTCGATCGCCCCCGCGCCCGGGCGCACCTCGAGCGCCCCGTCCTCCGAGAGCAGCCCTTGCGCGGATCCGCCGTCGATGCCCGCGACGGTCCAATAGAGCTGCTCGCCCGAGAAGCCGCGCGGATAGTGGCCACGGGGCGCCTCCTTGGCCAGCGCCTCGAAGAACGCGTTGGGTGTTGCCCCGAAGGCGAGATCGCGGATCTCGATCTCCGCGAGCGCGTACGCCCCCGCTGGACCGTCGAGCATGCGCACGCGCAGATAGCGCGCCTCCGATTCGGTAAGCAGGATCGGATCCGGGCCACCGCTGCCGGAGATGACGCGTCGGGCGAGCTGCCATTGCAACCCATCGCGTGAAGTCTCGACCGTGTAGCGCGACGCATGAAGGCCCGGAAGCCACCGCAGCATGAGGCCGCCGAATTCGCGCGGAGCGCCCAGGTCGAGAAGGAACGTCTGCTCGCCTCCGGTCCCCGGATCGCTGCGCCACGCGGTAGAAGGCGAACCGTCCACGGCAAACGATGGCTGCGATCCAGCCTGGGTCGAGCTTGCCGAAGCCGCGGGCAGGATGTCGCCCGCAGGCGGCGCCGGAAGCTCGCGCAACGCAAGGCGATCGACGCAGACCGTGCCCTTGCCCCCGCCCCTGCCCGAAGCGACCACGAACTCGAGGGCCTCGCTGCGCGCGAGCTTGCGATCGAGTGACGGCCCCCAGGCGAATTCGATGTGTCGTTTCTTCACCCGCACCGGCTCCCATTCGCGCGGAAACCGGAAATCCGGCCGCTGGACCCACCAGACGTTCTCGCCGCTGGCATCGACGAGCTTCACCTGGAGCGTGTTGGGCGCGCCTTCGCCGCGGATGTCGAAGGTGAACTCGAAATTGCCTGAGTATTCGAGCCGTATCGGCCGGCGCGCGATCGCGTAGCCCGACACCTTCCCGAAGTCGAAATCCAGGCACAACGCCTGGCCGCTGGTGCCCGGCGCCGACCGGATCGCCGCCTTCACGTCGTCCGACGCCACGACGCTCCAGCGGGTGAGATCGTCGAAGTCGTCGAGGAGCGTCTCGCCTGGCGATGCCGCGAGGGGCATTCCGGGAAGGAGGGCGGCGAGCAACAAGGCGGCCGTCCTCATCGGCCGGTCATCCCTTGACGCCACCGGCCATCAGCCCCTCGATGTAGTGCCGCTGCAGGACGAGAAACAGCGCCAGCACCGGCAGCACCGTGACG
>JANMYH010000237.1:0-3386 GCA_031381925.1 Burkholderiales bacterium
GTCGCACGACCTGCAGATCGTCGCGATCAACGACCTCGGCCCCGCCGAGACCAACGCCCACCTCACGCGCTACGACACCACCCACGGCAAGTTCCCCGGCAAGGTCGAGGTCGACGGCGACCACATGGTCGTGGACGGCGACCGCATCCGGGTGGTGGCGCAGCGCGATCCAGCCCAGCTGCCGTGGGGCGAGCTCAAGGTCGACGTGGTGCTCGAGTGCACCGGTTTTTTCACCACCAAGGAAAAGGCGTCGGCGCATATCAAGGGCGGCGCCAAGAAGGTGATCATCTCGGCGCCGGGCGGCAAGGACGTCGACGCCACCGTCGTCTACGGGGTCAACCACAAGGTCCTGAAGGCCGCGCATACGGTGATCTCCAACGCCTCGTGCACGACCAATTGCCTGGCACCCCTGGTCAAGCCCCTGCACGACGCCATCGGCGTGACCACGGGCCTGATGACCACCATCCACGCCTACACCAACGACCAGGTGCTCACCGACGTGTTCCACGAGGACCTGCGGCGCGCGCGCTCGGCCACCCATTCGATGATCCCCGCCAAGACCGGCGCGGCCGCCGCCGTCGGCCTCGTCCTCCCGGAGCTCAACGGCAAGCTCGACGGCTTCGCGATCCGCGTGCCGACGATCAACGTGTCGATCGTCGACCTCTCCTTCATCGCGGCGCGCGACACCACCGTCGACGAGGTGAACGCCATCATGAAGAAGGCGTCGGAATCGGCGGAGCTCAAGGGCATCCTCGGCTACAACACCGCGCCCCTGGTGTCGGTGGACTTCAATCACGATCCGCGCTCGTCGGTATTCGACGCGACGCTCACCAAGGTGTCGGGCCGGCTGGTGAAGGTCACGAGCTGGTACGACAACGAGTGGGGCTTCTCGAACCGCATGCTCGACGTGACCATGGCGCTGATGGCCGCGAAGTAGTGCGCAACCCGTTCTCAGCGCATCCGCGTGACGTCGGCGAGAGCTACCTCGAGCACGGCGTGTTCGCCTGCCGCTACGGCGCGAAGATGACCGCCGGCGGAATCGCCGCTTTCATCCACGGCCTCTTTCCGTTCCTGTTCCAGTCCACCGGTAGCCGCATCACGCGCGAGCTGAACGCGCTGCTCGAGCAGTCGGCCGCGCGGGCGAAGGCGCGCCGGGACGCCCTTTGAGGCCGATCCTGCGGATGGCCGACGCCGAGCTCGGGGCCAAGCGGGTCTTCATCCGTGCCGACATGAACGTGCCGCTCGACGACCGCGGGCAAATCACCGACGACACCCGCATCCGCGCGTCCGTCGAGGGCATCCGCCTGGCCCTCGCGAAGGGCGCGGCGGTGATGGTGACCTCGCACCTCGGCCGCCCGACCGAGGGCCAGTTCTCCGAGGCCGACTCGCTCGCCCCGGTGGCCGCGCGCCTTTCGGAGCTCATCGGCCGCCCGGTTCCGCTCGCGCGCGACTGGGCCGATGGCGTGGAGGTTGAAGCGGGCGAACTGGTGCTCCTGGAGAACTGCCGCTTCAACAAGGGCGAGAAGAAGGACGACGAGGGGCTCGCACGCAAGTACGCGGCCCTCTGCGACGTCTACGTGAACGACGCCTTCGGCACGGCGCACCGCGCCGAGGCTTCCACCCACGGCATCGCCCGGTTCGCGAAGGTCGCCTGCGCGGGGCCGCTCCTCGCCGCCGAGCTCGAGGCCCTGGGACTCGCACTCGCGAATCCGAAGCGCCCGCTGGTGGCGATCGTCGCGGGATCCAAGGTATCCACCAAGCTCACCATCCTCAAGACCCTGTCGGAGAAGGTCGACCAGCTGATCGTGGGCGGCGGGATCGCCAACACCTTCATGCTCGCCGCAGGCTTGCCGATCGGGCGGTCGCTCTGCGAGGCCGACCTCGCGCCCGAGGCGAAGGAGATCATGGTGATGATGCAGGCGCGCGGCGCGGCCGTGCCGGTGCCCACCGACGTGGTCTGCGGGAGGGCCTTCTCCGCGGACACGCCCGCGACCGTGAAGGCGGCGCGCGACGTCGAGGACGACGACCTGGTGATGGACATCGGCCCCCGCACGGCCGCCGCATACGCGGCGATCCTGCGCGAGGCCGGGACCATCGTCTGGAATGGCCCCGTGGGTGTGTTCGAGTTCGACGCATTCCAGGAGGGCACGCGCGCCGTCGCCCAGGCGGTCGCGCAATCGAAGGCATTCTCGATCGCCGGCGGCGGGGACACGCTCGCCGCGATCGCCAAGTACGGCGTCACCGACCAGATCGGATACATTTCCACGGGCGGCGGCGCCTTCCTCGAGTTCCTCGAGGGCAAGGTGCTGCCGGCGGTGGAGATCCTCGAACAACGCGCCTCGGGCGCCCCTGCAAAGACCTGACATGGAACGCAGCACCAAGATCGTCGCAACCCTCGGCCCCGCCTCGAGCGACGCCGCCACCCTCGAGCGGATGTTCCGCGCCGGCGTGGACGTCGTGCGGCTCAACTTCTCCCACGGCACCGCTGCGGACCATGTGAAGCGCGCCGAGCTCGTCCGCGAGACCTGCCGCAAGGTCGACCGCGCCGTCGGCATCATGGCCGACCTGCAGGGCCCAAAGATCCGCGTTGGCAAGTTCAGGGACGGCAAGGTGCAGCTCGAGGCGGGCGAGCCCTTCATCCTCGACGCCGCGTGCGAGCTCGGCGACCAGGGACGCGTCGGCCTCGACTACAAGGAGCTGCCGCGCGACGTGCGCGCGGGCGACGTGCTGCTGCTCGACGACGGGCGCCTGGTGCTCGAGGTGAAGAACGTGCGGGGGAGCGAGATCCATACCGTCACGCGCCACGGCGGGTGGCTGTCGAACAACAAGGGCATCAACCGCCAGGGCGGCGGGCTCACCGCGCCCGCGCTCACGCCCAAGGACATCGACGACATCCGCACCGCCGCGGAGCTCAAGGTGGACTACCTCGCCGTGTCCTTCCCGAAGAGCGGCGCCGACATGTACATGGCCCGCGAGCTGCTGCGCGCCGCGGGCGGCCACGCGATGCTGATCGCGAAGATCGAGCGTGCCGAGGCGATCCCCGCCCTCGAGGACATCATGCAGGCCTGCGACGGACTCATGGTCGCGCGCGGCGACCTGGCGGTGGAAGTGGGCGATGCCGCGGTGCCCGCGTTGCAGAAGCGGATGATCCGGCAGGCCCGCGAGCTGAACAAGCTCACCATCACCGCCACCCAGATGATGGAGTCGATGATCTCGAGCCCCGTGCCCACGCGCGCGGAAGTCTCCGACGTCGCCAACGCGGTGCTGGACGGCACGGACGCCGTGATGCTCTCCGCGGAGTCGGCTTCGGGCCAGTACCCGGTGGAAACCATCGAGGCCATGAACCGCATCTGCATCGCGGCCGAGCAATCGCAGCCGCTCACGCT
>JANMYH010000213.1:0-7259 GCA_031381925.1 Burkholderiales bacterium
CATCGGCAAGAACTATTGCTACCAGACGGGGGCGGCCGCGACGCTCTTCTTCGATGACAAGATCTTCAACCCGTTCATGGCGACGGGCGGCATCGGGTTGCTGATCGACGACTTCCACGCCAATCGCGATTTCGACCGCGCCCCGTTCGGGTTCCTCGGCGGCTCCACCATCGGCGCGGGGCTATACCACGGGCGCCCGATCAGCTTCCGTCCCACGCCGGTCGGCACGCCGCGATGGGGCAAGGGCTGGAAGGATGCAACCGCCAAGTGGTACCTGCGGGCCATGACGATCGGCTCCTCGGGGAGCGTGATGGCGAACCGGGTCAATACCCTCGACCTCGATCCGACCTACAAGAACCCGTTCGGCCAGCCGCTCATGCGCATGACATTCGACTACAAGCCCAACGAGCACAAGATCTCGAACATGACGGCGGACGTGATCAACAAGATCGGGAAGGCGATGAATCCGACGTTGATGAATCCCGCGGTGGCGCGCACGGCGGCGTGGTCGGTGGTGCCGTACCAGAGCACGCACAACACCGGCGGCGCGATCATGGGGACGACGCCGGCCAACTCCGCGCTGAACAAGTTCCTGCAGAGCTGGGATGTGCACAATGTGTTCGTGATGGGCGCCTCGGCATTCCCCCACAACTCGGCGTACAACCCGACCGGGCCCGTGGGCGCGCTCGCGTACTGGGCGGTGGATGCGATCAAGGGGCCGTACCGGAAGAATCCCGGCCGGCTGGTGTCGGCATGAAGTCGGCCATCGGAGTCGCGATGGTGGCCGCGCTTGCGATGGATGCGAGCGCGGCCGACGCGGCGCACGGCAAGCAGCTCTACGAGCAATGCATCGCCTGCCATTCCCTGAAGGCGGGGGAGCAGACGCTCGGTCCCAGCCTTGCCGGGGTGATCGGGCGCAAGGCGGGCACGCTCGACGACTTCCGCTACTCGCCGCCGATGAAGCGCTCCGCCATCACCTGGACGCGCGAGACGATCGGGTCGTTCCTCGCCGATCCGCAGAAGGACGTGCCGGGGAACCGCATGCCGTTCTCGGGGATGCCGGAGGCGAAGGACCGGGACGACTTGCTCGAATACCTGGTGCAGGCGGCGAAACCCTAGTCAGCCGGAGGACAGCATGTCTCACAAGGGAAGTTGCCACTGCGGCGCGGTGGCCTTCGAGGTGGAAGGTGACATCCAGGGCGTGATCATGTGCAACTGCTCGATCTGCCATCGCAAGGGCGCGCCACTGTGGTTCGTGCCACGCAGCCAGATGCGGATTTCGACGGGCGGGGACGCGCTCGTCGACTACACGTTCAACAAGCACGTGATCAAGCACCGCTTCTGCAGGACCTGCGGCATCCACACCCACGGCGAGGGCGTCGATCCCAAGGGCAACGCGATGGCCGCCATCAACATCCGCTGCCTCGACGGCGTGGATCTCGACAAGCTCCAGATCACGTCGTACGACGGCCGCTCGAAGTAGTTGGATGGTGCCCCGCAACGCCGTGGAGTTCGGCTCCGCGAGGAGGTCCAGCAGGGGGATGGATTAGACTTCCCGGATGGTCACGATCCGGGAAGTCGGCCTGCGCGACGGCCTGCAAAGCATCGCGCGCACCGTGCCGACCGCCACCAAGCTCGAGTGGCTCGATGCCGCCTACGCCGCGGGTGAGCGCGAGATCGAGGTGGGCTCGTTCGTGCCCGCGCGCCTCCTGCCGCAGCTCGCCGACACGGCGGAGCTGGTTGCCCACGCGAAACGCTTGGCGGGGACGGTGGCCTCCGTGCTCGTCCCCAACCTGAAGGGCGCCGAGCGCGCACTCGAGGTCGACGCGCATGTAATGCTGTTGCCGCTCTCGGCCAGCCACGCGCACAGCCTCGCCAACCTCCGCAAGGCGCCCGACGACGTGGTGGCGGAGATCGGGCGCATCCGCGCGGCACGCGATGCCTCGGGTTCGAAGTGCATTCTCGAAGTCGGCATTTCCACCGCTTTCGGCTGCACCATTCAGGGGCGCGTGGAGCACGACGAGGTCATTCGCTTGGTCCAGGCCTCGCTCGATGTGGGTGCCGACCGCGTGGGGCTCGCCGATACCGTGGGCTATGCGGACCCGCAGGCCGTCGAGACGCTCTTCGGCAAGGCCATGAAGGTCGCCGGCGACCGCCTCGCCTGCGCCCATTTCCACGACACGCGCGGCCTCGCGATGGCAAATGCGTTCGCCGCGTACAAGGTCGGCGTGCGGCGCTTCGATGCGAGCATCGCCGGAATCGGCGGCTGCCCGCACGCCCCGGGCGCGAGCGGCAACGTGGCCACCGAGGACCTCGCCTATCTCTTCCGCAGCATGGACGTGGAGACCGGGCTCGATTTCGACCGTCTCATCGCCTTGCGCAAGCAGGTCGCGCGCTGGCTGGAGGGCGAGACGCTGCACGGCTCGGTGTGGCGCGCGGGACTGCCGAAGACGCTCGCATGACCCCCCAGCCGCTCGCGGGACTGCGCGTCGTCGAGTTCACCCACATGGTGATGGGCCCCACGTGCGGGATGGTGCTCGCCGACATGGGCGCCGAGGTGATCAAGGTGGAGCCCGTCGACGGGGACCGCACGCGCCACCTGCTGGGCGCGGGCTCGGGCTTCTTCCCGATGTTCAACCGCAACAAGAAGAGCATCGCCATCGACCTGCGCCAGCCGGAGGGCGCCGAGGTCGCGCGCAAGCTCTGCGGCACCGCGGACATCGTCGCGGAGAACTTCAAGCCGGGCACCATGGCCAAGTACGGCCTCGATTACACAGCTCTCGCGCGCGACAACCCGCGCCTCATCTACGTGACGCACAAGGGCTTCCTGCCGGGGCCCTACGACCATCGCACGGCGCTGGACGAAGTTGTCCAGATGATGGGCGGCCTCGCGTACATGACGGGCCGCCCCGGCGATCCGCTGCGCGCCGGCACCAGCGTGAACGACATCATGGGCGGCATGTTCGGCGCCATCGGCGCGCTCGGCGCGCTGTTGCAGCGCGGCATCACCGGGCGCGGCATGGAGGTGCAGTCGGCGCTCTTCGAGAACAACGTGTTCCTCATGGGCCAGCACATGCTGCAGTTCGCCATGACCGGCAAGCATCCCGCGCCCATGCCCGCGCGCGAGAGTCCGTGGGCGATCTACGACGTCTTCACCGTGAAGGACGGCGAGCAGGTGTTCCTCGCCGCGGTGAGCGACCCGCAGTGGAAGACCTTCTGCGAGGCCATGGGCTTCGACGACCTGGGACGCGATCCGGCGCTCGCCCTCAACAACGCACGCGTCAAGGCGCGGCCCACGCTGCTGCCCGAGCTGCGCCGCCGCCTCGAGAAGCTCACCGCCGCCGAGCTCGCGGCCACCTTCGAGCGCGTCGGCCTGCCGTTCGCGCCGATCCGCAGGCCCGAGGAGCTCTTCGACGACGAGCACCTCCTCGCGACCGGAGGGCTCGCCGACATCAAGCTTCCCGACGGCGCGCGGGCAGGCGACACCGTGAAGACCGCGCTCTTTCCCATCACCCTCGGCGGCCATCGCCTCGGCGTGCGCCTCGACCCGCCGCGCATGGGCGAGCACACGCGTGAGCTGATCGCCGCACTCGGCTATTCGCGCACGGACATCGACAGCCTGTTCGCCCGCCACGTGGTGGCCGGCACCACCGGAGAAACCCATGGCACCGACCCGCATCCCACCGCAACCGCTTCGCCGTAGCCTGCTCGCCGCGCTCGCTGCGTATTGCGTCTCGGGCGGGATTGCCTCGGCGCAACAGCCGATCCGCTTCATCCTCCCGGTTGCCTCCGCCTCGGGCGTCGACACGATCACGCGCGCGGCTTCGGCATCGCTCTCGAAGGCGCTCGGCGCTCCCATCGTGGTGGACAACCAGCCGGGGGCCGGAGGCATCGTCGGCACGACGGCTCTGGTGAAATCCCCGCCCGACGGCAACACGCTCTCGGTGGTCTCCAACAACCACGTGATCTATCCGAGCGTGTACAAGTCGATCCCGTTCGACCCGGTGAACGACATCACGCCGATCGCCGTGGTCGGGTTCACGCCGATCGTGATCGTGGTCAACCCGAAGGTGCCGGCCAACAACGTGCAGGAGCTGGTCGCGCTCATGAAGGCGAAGCCCGACGCGATCAACTACGGCTCGTCGGGCAATGGCACCATCCTGCACCTCACCGCGGCGATGTTCGTCGAGCAGGCGGGGGTCAAGGCGCGGCATATTCCCTACAAGGGCGTGGGGCCGATGGTCACGGACCTCCTCGGCGGGCAGATCGACTTCGTGACGTCGTCGCTGCCCTCGGTGCAGCAGCACGCGAAGAGCGGGGCGCTGCGCATCCTCGGCATCGGCACCGCCGCGCGCAATGCCGCGGCGCCCGACGTTCCCACGGTGGTCGAGCAGGGCATGCGCGACTACGTGGTCGAGGCGTGGTTCGCGGTGATCGGGCCGGCGAAGATGAAGCCCGAGGACGTGAAGCGCATCCACGCCGCGGTCGTGCAGGCGTTCGCGGCGCCCGAGGTGGCCGAGGCGATGGCGAAGCAGGGCAATACCATCAAGATCTCCACGCCCGAGGAGGCGGTGCGCCACTTCCGCTCCGAGCTTGCCAAGTACGCCACCATCGTGAAGCAGATCGGGCTCGAGCCGCAGTAGCCGCGCAGCGCTTCGGGAGCGCGACGCGATCAGAAGCTCATCGCCCGGACCACCGCGGCGGTCCGGGTCTCGACGCCGAGCTTTTCGTAGATCCGCTGCAGGTGCTTGTGCACCGTCCTCGGGCTGATGCCGAGGATGTCGCCGATGTCCCGATCGGTCTTGCCGCCGGAGAGCCAGTGCAGCACTTCGCTTTCGCGTGGCGTGATGTGCGTCTCGGGAGGGGCCGATGGGGCCGCTGGCACGCCCCACGCGGCCCGGGCGTCGTCCAGGGCGTGGGCCATGCGGTGAATGTCGCCCAGGTGGAGCCGGATGAGCTCCAGGCGCGCGCGTTCGCGGTCGTCGAAGTCGCGCCCGCTGCGGTTGAAAACGAAACTCACCAGCAGCTTTCGATCGACGTGGATCGGCATCGCCATGACGTGGTCGATGCGGATCGGGCGGTAGTACTCGTTGTACAGGCTTGAGCGCTGGAAGTCGGCCGGCTTCACCAGGTCGCTGATACGGCGCGTTTCGGCGTGCGGATTGCAGGCGTGGGCCTGAAGCAATGGATGGTCATTGAAATGCCGGTCGAAGGCCTCGCTCTCGCGCTTGGAGATCGCACCGGGCACGTCGCTCACCACGCTGCGGTGGCCGGTGTCGAGCGCGCATACGGAAAGGGTGGTGAGCTCGCCGCTGACCAGCCGTCGGAGGGCCGAAACGCCCGCGTGGGCGAAAGCCTCGCCACTCGTGCTTGCCTCCCCGATGGCATGGACCGTATCCAGGCACGCCCGAAGATCCGCTTGTCCGATGTTGAGCATGGAGCCCTCCCGAGGCTTCTATTTACCAGTAGGTAAGTGACTTGTCAACTAGTAGGTAAAAGGGTATCTTTGCGCCATGGCCATCGCGACCGACACCTCGCAACGCATCCTCGACATCGCCGAGCGGCTTGTGCAGACGCGCGGGTTCAACGGCTTCAGCTACGCGGACATCGCCGAGGCGATGAACGTGACCAAGGCGAGCCTGCACTACCACTTCCGCGGCAAGGCGGACCTCGGCAAGCGCCTGATCGAGCGCTACGAGGAGAACTTCCTCGCCGCGCTCGCCCAGATTGACGAGCAGAGTCCGGATGCGCTCGACAAGCTGCGGCGCTACGCGGCCATCTACGGCGAAGTGCTGCAGGACAATCGCATGTGCCTGTGCGGGATGCTCGCGGCGGAGTTCGGCACGCTGCCCGAGGCGATGCGGGCGGAAATGCGGCATTACTTCGATGCGAACGAGAAGTGGCTGGTCGGCGTGCTGAAGCAGGGAAAGAAGGAGAAGACGCTCAAGTTCCCGGGCTCGCCTTCGGAGGCGGCCCAGGCGCTCATCGGCTCGCTCGAAGGAGCCATGATGATTGCCCGCTCCTATGGCGATCCCGCGCGATTCAAGATGGTCAGCGCGCGGATCCTCGCCGACCTGAGCCCCTAGTACGCAATCCTGCGCATTTCGCGCGGGCGCCATCGCCAGCACGATGCGGGCTCCTACAACCCAAGGAGCCCCCATGAAACTCTTCTCCATCCTCGGCCTCGCGACTCTCGCCATGGCCGTCGTTCCTCCCTCCCTCGCCCAGGCCGGCTCGCTCGATGGCCGCAGCTTCCATGGCGTCTTCCTCGAGCGCGGCAAGACGTCGGGCGACGCGGACACCATCATCTTCAAGGACGGGCGCTTCCGTTCGACCGCGTGCGACCGCTACGGCTACACCGATGCGACCTACAAGACCGTGGCCGCCGGCGATGCGCTGCGATTCGAGGCGGAAACCCAGAGTCCCAAGTACGGGAAGCTGCTCTGGAACGGCGTGATCCGCGGCAGCAAGCTCGACGCGACCGTGATGATGGTCAGCGACGGGAAGAAGCCGGTGGAGAACTGGGTCGTCGCGGCCGAGAAGAACTGAGGAGATCGCCATGGGACATGCAGACCATCTTCACCAGGCCGAGCTGAAGAACTTCGGCAAGGCGGACGAGATTCGGGAATTCCCCCAGGGACGCGTCGAGCTGATCACGATCGGCGGCGCCACGGTCGGCCGGGCGGTCTTCGAGCCGGGGTGGCGCTGGGCGACGTCGGTGCAGCCGCTCGCGAAGACCAAGAGCTGCGAGGCGCCGCACTTCCAGTATCACGTCTCCGGCGTGCTGCGCATCAAGATGGACGACGGGCAGGAGTTCGACTGCAAGCCCGGCGATGTCTCGCTGCTGCCGTCAGGCCACGATGCATGGGTCGTCGGCAACGAGCCGGCCGTCGTGGTCGATTTCCAGGGAATGATCGACTACGCGCGCGGCGGGGGCTGACTCAAAACAAAAGGCCGGCGGGTTAGGCCGGCCTTCTGAGTCCCTACGCGGTTGCGGTAGGGTGGAACGCGCCGCTCAGGCGATCGTAGCCAGCGCTGCGTGATCCATCACCACTGCAACGGCGAAATTCAGGGCCTTTTTCACGATCACCTCCTTTCATGCGGTTGAAGACAGCCGCCATTTTATCAAGAACCCTGAAAAAAACCCACCAGGGCTTCCCGCACCTGCTCCGGAGCATCGATATAGGAGAAGTGTCCGCTGTCGTGCAGGACCTCGAGCCGGGCACCGGGGATGGCCTGGGCGATGTGCGCCGACGACT
>JANMYH010000214.1:0-2999 GCA_031381925.1 Burkholderiales bacterium
CCCTTGGCGGCTTCCCCGTGGTTTCCGGCAGTCGTCTTCAACGGCATCGAAAAATTTTACGCGTGTCCGATCGGGGATGGGCGGCCCGGACAAATAAACTTCCCAATGTGGATAAGAGCCCGCCCGCGACCGAAACAAGGGCACTTATCCACATCGGTACACTACGCGTTCGCGGAAGGGAGCCCCTGGCCACGCTGCGCACGGCAAATCTCGAAGAGGCGGTCGACGCAATCCTCGCTGGTGCGGGGGCGCGGGTCGTCTGCGGAACCCCCCTGGGGCTCGGCAAGCCGGTGCCGCTCCTCAACGCGCTCTACCGCCGCGCCAAGGGTGATCCGACGCTGCACCTGTCGATCATCACCGCCCTCTCGCTCGAGATCCCGCGTGCGTCGGGCGAGCTCGAGCGGCGATTCCTCGAGCCGTATGTGCGCCGCGCCTTCGCCGGGGTGCCCGAGCTCGACTACCTGCGCGACCAGCGCACGCGCCGCGTGCCGGCGAACATCAACGTGTGCGAGTTCTACTTCCGGCCCGGCTCGATGCTCGGCGTGCCGGCAGCGCAGCAGAACTATCTCAGCAGCAACTACACGCACGCTGGGCGCGACATGCTCGCGCGCGGCGCCAACGCGGTGCTGGTGATGGTCGCGGAACGCTCGGGACGCTACAGCCTCAGCTGCAACCCCGACCTCACCATCGACGTCGTGCGGGGAATGCGCGCGCGCGGCACGCCGTGCGTCGTCGCGGCCGCGATCAATCGCAACCTGCCGTTCATGACGGGCGACGCGGAGGTGGACCCCGATTTCTTCGACGTGGTGGTCGACGCACCCGAGGGCGACCATGCGCTCTTCTGCGTTCCCAACCCGCCGATCGAGCCGGCCGAGCACGCGATCGGAATCCATGCGGCGGCGCTCGTGAAGGACGGCGGCACGCTGCAGCTCGGCATCGGCTCGCTCGGCGATGCGGTGGCCCACTGGCTGCGCCAGCGCCACGGGGCGAGCGCCGAGTTCGCAGAGGCCGCCGGTGCGCTGGGCCTCGCGCGCTGGGGAGCGCTGGTCGCATCCGAAGGCGGCGAGGTGCCTTTCAGCGAGGGCCTCTTCGCCTCCAGCGAGATGTTCACCTGGGGAATGATGGAGCTGCGGCGCGCGGGGGTGATCCGGCGCCGCGCCAATGGCCGCGAGGGACCGATGGTCCAGGGGGCATTCTTCCTCGGCCCGGGCGACTTCTATGCGGCGTTGCGCGCGCTACCCGAGGAGGAGCGCGCCGACATCCAGATGACGTCGGTCGCGCGCATCAACGACCTCTTCGGCGAGGAAAGCGAGGTGCGACGGCAGCGCCGGCACGCGCGCTTCATCAACACGTGCATGATGGCCACGCTCTCGGGGGCTGCCGTCTCCGACGGGCTCGCCGACGGGCGCGTGGTGAGCGGCGTGGGAGGGCAATACAATTTCATCGCCATGGCCCACGAGCTCGAGGGCGCCCGCTCGATCCTCCTGCTGCGCGCCACGCGCGAAACCGGCGGCCGGGTCGAGTCAAACATCGTGTTCAATTACGGGCACATCACCATCCCGCGGCACCTGCGCGACATCGTCATCACCGAATACGGGATTGCGGACCTGCGCAGCCGTACCGACTCGGAGGTTGCCGCCGCCCTGATCGGCATTGCCGACGCACGCTGCCAGGAAGGGCTTGCCGCGAAGGCGAAGGCGGCGGGCAAGCTGCCACGCGACTGGCATATTCCCCTCGAGGCGCGAAACAACACGCCCGAGGGCTTGGAGCGGCGCCTTGCGCCGCTGGCTGCGCGCGGACTGCTGCCGGAATTTCCGCTCGGCACCGATTTCACCGGCGAGGAGCAGAGGCTCATCCCGGCGCTCCGCTGGCTCAAGCGCCACTCGTCGGGATGGCATCGGTTCGCGCTCGCCCCTGCGCTGGCCGCCGCCGACCCCACGCGGGAGGAACACGCCGCGCTCGAGCGGATGGGGCTCGCTGCGCCGCGCGGAGTGAAGGAGGCGTTGCTGCGGCGCCTGGTGGCATTGGGGCTGCGCAATACCCGATAGTGCGTGGGCCACGGCCACGCCCGCCTCGCGCAGCGTTCCTTTCACGCTACAGCGGCCGGATCTGCACCTTGCGCCACTTGATCACGCCGCCGGGCGCATCCTTGGGGCCGTTGCCGAACTGGAGGGCGAACGGTCCACTGGCGTACGTGTTGTCCTGGATGTTCGCGGTCTGCACGCCATTCAGCTCGACGATGAGGTTGGTTCCCTTGGCCGTGATCAGGAAGGTGTTCCACTTGCCGCCGGCCTTGGGCATCGGTGACACCTTCGCGAAATCAACGATGGCGCCCGTGCCATAGAGCGGATCGGGCCGCTGGTCGTAGATATTCACCTCGTAGGAAGTCGCAGAGCCGATTTTCTTGAGGTCGGACAGCCGCAGGAAGACGCCGCTGTTGGTGGTGTGATCCGCCCAGAACTCGGCCCGGATCTGGAAATCCTTGTAGGAATTGCGCGTGACCAGGTAGCTGGTCTCCTTCGCCTTGTCGGCGACGATGGCTCCGTCCTGCGACCGCCAGTTGGCATCGCCGACGCGGTCGAAGTTTTCGAGGCCACTCCCACCGTCCACGAGCGTCGTCCAACCCGACTGCCCCGACATGGATGCACAGCCGAGGACGGTCAATGTGATTGCAAGCAAACCCAAGCGGGTCGCGGAAAAGCGCTTCATTCAATTTCTCCCGGCTTCGATGATGGTTGGTTTATTGCCACGGCAAATTCTGCGCCGCTGGCGACAGGTGTCAACACGTGCCGCGCAGCCGTTACCTCCCGCGGCCTGCGTCTGGCGGCCCGGCCGCCGTGCGAGTAGGCTGGCGGCGCAGTCCACATCAAAACGGGAGGGTTCATGAAAGCGATTCTGCGCAGCGCAGCGGTTGGCGTGGCCCTGATGGTCACTGTGGTATCGGCCCAGGAGACGCCGGTGGGCTTGGGCACCTGGAAGCTCAATGTGGAAAAGTCGAA
>JANMYH010000221.1:0-38541 GCA_031381925.1 Burkholderiales bacterium
ACGCCCAGCTGCGCCTCGCTCCAGGCGCGCACCGCGGGATCCTTGGCGTCCTCGAGCCAGCGGTACTCGTCGGTGACCTGGATGCCGTGGTACTCGTCGACGACGGGCTTGCGCGGGCTGTCGGGATAGCGCGGGGCCTGGGCGGCGGCGCCCGCCGCGGTGAGCATGAGGGCGGCAGCGACGAGGGAATTCGGCAACAGGCGCATGGGGGCCAAGGATGAAATCGACGAGGCCGCTATGCTACACGCCATGGCCTCCTTCGATCTCGTGGTGGTGGGCGCAGGCATCGTGGGGCTCGCCCACGCGCTTGCGGGAGTGCGGCGCGGACTTCGGGTGGCGGTACTCGAGCGCGACCGGCGCGCGAGCTCGGCCTCGGTGCGGAATTTCGGATTCGTGACGGTCACCGGGCAGGAAGGCGGCGAGACGCGCCGCCGGGCGCTGCGTTCCCGCGAGGTTTGGGCCGAGGTCGCGCGCGAGGCGGGGATCGAAGTCCAACAGCGCGGCGCGGTGATCGTCGCGCGCCGCGAGAGCGCCCTCGACGTCCTTCGCGAATACGCCGCATCTGCGCTGGGCACGGGCTGCGAGCTCCTCGATGCCGATGCCGCGCGAGCGCGCGTGCCACACCTCGACCCCGGAGTCCTCGGCGCTCTCGCCAGCTCCCACGAGCTGCGCGTCGAGGCGCGCGATGCGATCCCGCGGCTGGCTCGATGGCTCGAGGAACGCCACGGCGTGGTGTTCGCCTGGGAGACGATCGCCTTCGGGGTCGAGGGCACGACCGTACGCCACGCTACGGGCGCGCTCGAAGCCGGCGCCGTCGTGATCGCACCGGGTAGCGCGGTGGCGACCTTCGCGCCGGAGCTCGCCAAGCGCGTGAACCTGCGCCCCTGCAAGCTGCAGATGATGCGCCTCGCGAGCCCCGGCTTCGTGCTTCCGGCGGTGGTCATGACCGACCTCAGCCTGATTCGCTACGAGGGCTTCGCGGCACAGCCGTCGGCCGCTCGCCTTCGCGAAGAGCTCGCCCGCGAGTGCCCACGCGAGCTCGCCCACGGGGTGCACCTCATCGTGGCCCAGGGCGCCGATCGGTCGCTGGTGGTGGGCGACTCCCATCACTACGGCGAGGCCGCCGATCCGTTCGCGTCCGCGGCGGTGGACGAGCTGATTCTCGGCGAGCTGCACGCGTTGTTTCGATTGCCCCGGCAAGCGGTGCTCGAGCGATGGGTGGGCTATTACCCCGTGGCCGACGTGCGCCCGGTGCTCGTGGAGGGGCTCGGCCCGCGCGTGCGCCTGGTGTCGGTCACCAGCGGCACCGGGATGAGCACCGCGTTCGCGATCGGCGAGGAGACGATCGCCGCGCTATTTGGATAGCCCGGTTACTTCGGAACCCGCCCGAGCAGGTAGAACTCGTCGTTGGGGCGCATCCGCGTGAGGTGGGCCATGCGGTTGGAAAGCGCGAACAATGCGGCGATCGCGCCGATGTCCCACGCCTCCTCGTCGGTGAGCCCGGCGGCGCGCAACGCCGCGAACTGGTCCTCGCCCACGAGGTGCGGCTCCACGGCCACCGTCATCGCGAAGTCCAGCATCGCCAACTGGCGCGGCGTGATGTCGGCCTTGCGGTAATCGGTGGCCACCTGGTCGGCGACCTGCGCATTCTTCGCCCGCACGCGCAGGATCGCCCCATGGGCCACCACGCAGTAGAGGCATTGGTTCGCCGCAGACGTGGCAACCACGATCATCTCGCGCTCGGCCTTGGTGAGCCCGCCCGGCTTTTCCATCAACGCGTCGTGGTAGGCGAAGAACGCCCGAAACTCGTCGGGCCGGTGCGCCAGCACGAGGAACACGTTGGGCACGAACCCCGCCTTCTCCTGCACCGCCAGGATCCGGTCGCGAATGTCGTCGGGCCACTCCCCGGGCCCGGGCACCGGGAATCGGCTGATCGGGCCCGGGGACATGCTCAACGCCAGGCGCCGGCCTTCGCTGCGACCTGGGTGCGATATTCCTGCAGCGCCTTGTCCACCAGCTCGATCCAGGCGCCGTCCGTGACCATCATGCGAGCCTCGGAGCTGCGAACGTTGACCGTGATCGGCGCCCCCCCGGCGGCCGACAGGTCGGTTTCGATCAGAGCCTCGACCGTCATCGCAAACGCACCCGGCGTGAGCCACGACCAGAACTTCCGGATGCGCACGTCGATCATCAACGGGGACCCGCCGCCGGCCGCGGAGTCCCGCACCTGGAAACCCGCCTGGCCCAGCGCGGTGGCCAGGTTCTCCCGGACCACCGCCTCCACGGTCTTGCCGGGCTCGAGCATCACGTCGCCCATCGCCATTCCGTAGGCGTTGCGCTTGCGCCCGATGGCGCGGGCCTTGGTCTCCACCGATGCCTTGCCGGCGCCATCGCCGCCCAGCGACGGCACGCTCGGATCGCGCGGCGCCTGCTCGAAGACGCGCGCGTCGGTGACCGAGCGGATCACGACCACCTTCCCGGTGGCGGGAACGGTCGCGGCCACACCGGGGCTCCCCAGCTTGACCTCGCTTCGCGTGGCCGCGCAGCCGCTGCCGAGGACGGCGACCATCAACAGGGCAGCCGCCAGGCCGAAGTTGCATCTCATTATTTTTCCTCCCTTGGATGATGCCGGCTTGCGCCACGCCGGAACCGCAAGTTAACCCAAAAGCGCGACGCGGTCAGCGCCATTTCACGACCACCCGAAGGTGCCGGAAGTCGGCATCGGGGAGCATGTCGCGCACGATGAGGAGCGTGCGGTCGAAGCGGGCGCGGGCGGGACGCCAGCGCACGATGGTGAGCCAGGGCGCCACGAAGGAGCCGTCACTCAGCTCACCCGCCCGCCCATCCACGCTCACCGCGCCCGAGCAATCGATCGCCAGGATGCGAACCGGGCGGCTGCGGCGAAACGCATCGAGCGCGAGGCACGCCACCCAGGTGGCGAGCACGATCGCCGCTTCCAGGGGCATCGGCGTGAGCGCGATCAGCGCCAGGGTGGCGCTTGCCGCGGCCGCCACGAACGCCGGCACGATCCGTGAGCGTGCGAGTGCCACCACGACCGCGCCGCTATACTTGTCGTTCGCCGTCATCGCCTCCACATTCCCCCCATGTCGTCCGAGCCTGCGAATCCCACGGCCTCGTGGCACGCCTTCCTGGCGGGCCGCGGCGCCCACCTCGAGCACGGGCGCGTCGCGAGCTTCGGCGAGCCGCACGCCGAGCTCATCGCGGCCCGCGACGCGACGATCGTGGCCGACCTCTCGCATAACGCGCTCCTCGAGATCTCGGGGGACGACGCCACCGCATTCCTGCACGCACAGTTCACCAACGACGTCGCGGCACTGCCCGAGGGCGCCGCGCAATGGAACGGCTGGTGCTCGGCGAAGGGGCGGCTCCTCGCCACCTTCCTGCTGCTGAAGCGGCCGGGCGGCTACCTACTGATGTTGCCCGCGGAGATCGCGGCGGCCATCGCCAAGCGCCTCGGCATGTTCGTGCTGCGCTCGAAGGTGAGGATCGAGGACGCATCCGCTCGCTACGTGCGCCTCGGTATCGCCGGCAGGAAGGCGGGCGTCATCGTCGCACGCCACTGGGGCCATGTGCCCGACCGGCTGCGCTCGGTTGTGGTCGAGGATGCCGCGTGCGTCGCCCTCGATCCCGACCGTTTCGTGCTCTTCGCCCCCGCCGAAGCGGCGCCCGGGCTCTTCGACATGTTCGCCGAGAGCGCCACGCCGGCCGGTACCGACGCGTGGGAGTGGACCTCGATCCACTCCGGCATCCCCACCATCCTCGCCGCGACCCAGGACGCGTTCGTCCCGCAGATGGCGAATTTCGAGCTGGTCGGCGGGGTGAGCTTCAAGAAGGGCTGCTACCCGGGCCAGGAGATCGTCGCGCGGACGCAGTACCGCGGAATCCTCAAGCGGCGCATGGCGCTTGCGCACATGGCCGCTTCGAGCTCCCCGGTCCCCGAGCCGGGACAGAAGGTCTACAGCAAGGCGTTCGGCGAGCAGGCGTCCGGCGAGATCGTGAACGTGGCCCCGGCACCCGAAGGCGGCGCCGACCTCCTCGTGGTCGCACAAGTCGACAGCCTGCGCAGCGGCGACCTGCGCCTCGATTCCCCCGACGGCAGCGCGCTCGAGATTCGCAGCCACCCCGCGGCCGAAGCCGCGACGTGAGGAAGGCGGGCTCCGCGCCGATCGCCGCGCTGGTGGCGATGGTGGTCATCTGGGGGTACTCGTGGGTGGTGATGAAGATCGCGCTCGCCCACGCGCACCCGTTCGATTTCGCGGCGGTGCGGGTGGCGATCGGCTGCGCGCTGCTCTTCGCGATCGTGAAATTTCGCGGGCGCAGCCTCGCGCTTCCGGCCTACCGAATGGCGATCCTGCTGGGGCTGCTGCAGGTGGCGCTCTTCGTGGCGCTGTCGCATTTCGCGCTGCTCTACGCGGGGCCGGGGAAGACCTCGGTGCTGGTGTTCACGATGCCGTTCTGGATGATCATCTTCGCGCACTTCATCATCCACGAGCGCATGCGCGGCGCGCAGTGGCTCGCGGTGGCGCTCGCATTCGCCGGCCTGGTGTTGATCGTTGCGCCGTGGGATCTCAAGAGCCTCACCGGAAGCCTCCTCGCCGTCGCCGCGGGCGCGGTATGGGCGATCACCGCGGTCCTGTCGAAGAAATGGCCCACGGCCGCCGGCGATCCTCTGCTCTTCACCGCCTGGCAGCTCTTCTTCGGCTTGCTCGCGCTGGCACTCCTCGCCTTCATCCACCCGCACGATCCGATCCGGTGGAACGCGGAGTTCGCCTGGACGCTCGCGTTTTCCGCGATCCTCGCCACCGCGATCGGCTGGTGGCTGTGGACCTACGTCCTCGCCCACACGCCGGCAGGCATCGCCGGCCTCAATTCGCTCGGCATCCCGGTGATCGCGGTATCGACCTCCGCGATCCAGCTCGGCGAGCGCCCGCCCGCGCTCGAGCTCGCCGGCATGCTGGCGATCGGGATCGCGCTGGCGCTGCTCGCCGGGCTTGGCTTACGGAGGTGAGCACACCGGCAGCGAGACGGCTTGCAGCACCTCGCCGGTCCTGAGGTTCTGCACGAAGGCGGCGACGGTCAAGCGCTCGGGGTTCCATTCGGCGCGAGGCTTGAAGGTGACGCTCGACTTGCCGAGGCCGCGGTGCACGGCGAGGTCGCGGACCACGAAATCGTGCTGCAGCTTCTCGCCGCGGTTCTCGCCGGCGGTGACGCGGCTCGCAAGCCCGTTCTGGGTGAGCACGGCCACGAGCGCGAGGTCCGCCTTGGCGAGGCTCTCCTTTCCGGCCGTAGTGACCTGCGCGGTGAGGGTGCGGTCCGCGGCCACGCGAAGCCGCACCTCGATCGAGACCGGCGCGGGCTTGCGGCGGATCGCCTCGAATGCGGAGGCCGCCGAGCGCTGGCTCGACCAGCCGGGGAAATCGCGCCCGCCCACGACCACCTGCGGCGTGTAGACGTAGCGCGCCCCCGAAGCCGACGCCCGCTCGCGCTGGCGCTCGGTGAAACGCGCGTCGGCGAAAACGTCCTTCCAGCCGATGTAGTCCCAATAGCTGACGTGGAAGGCGAGCGCCACCACGTCGCCGTTGCCCGCCACGGGGGTGAAGGACGACAGCCAGCGGTCGGCCGGCGGGCAGCTCGAGCAGCCCTCAGAGGTATACAGCTCGACCAGGGCCGCGGTGTTGGGGCCGGAGCGCACCGTGCACTCGGCTGCGGGAGCCAGACAGGGGAGCATGAGGAGGAGGACCGGAAGCCATCGCATGGCCGTGGGTCGCCATCGGCCCCGAAGTCTTACTTCTTTTTTCGCGTCGCCGGCTTCTTGTAGCGCCGCACGCCGGAGCGAATTTCCTCCTTTGCCTCCTCCGGGCTGCCCCACCCCTCGATCTTCACCCACTTGCCCGGCTCCAGGTCCTTGTAGTGCGCAAAGAAATGCGTGATCTGGGTGATGGCGAGCTCGGGCAGGTCGCGCACCGTCTGGATATGGCGGTAGAGCGGCGTCAACTTGTCGATCGGCACCGCGAGCAGCTTGGTGTCGCCCCCGGCCTCGTCGGTCATCTTGAGCAGCCCGATGGGCCGGCAGCGCACCACCACCCCCGGCATCAGGGCGAAGGGCGTGATCACCAGCACGTCCACCGGGTCGCCGTCGTCGGCCAGGGTCTGGGGAACGTAGCCGTAGTTGCACGGATAGTGCATCGCAGTGGACACGAACCGGTCCACGAACATGGCCCCGGTGACCTTGTCGACCTCGTACTTGATCGGATCCGCATGCATCGGGATCTCGATGATCACGTTGAAGTCGTTGGCCAGGTCGCGGCCCGAATCGACGAGGTTCAGGCTCATGTTTGTCGCCCCCCGGTAAAATTTGGTAAATTGGTCTAGCAGTATCATCCAAGTTGGCGATTTGACTGGCAAAAATCGATGACCCGAAGCCTGCCGCTCATCCTGACGCTCGACCAGCACGGCGTGCCCCACCGGTGGGTCACCTGGCAGCAGGCTGTCTGGTATTACGCCAAGGAGCGGGTCGCCTGGGAGCTGGGCCGGGAGGATTTTACCTTCTGGGGCGGGCGTTGCCACCGTACCGGCGAGCGTTCGAGCATCACCGCCAACTCGATCATCGCGATCCGCGGCAAGGCGCTTGCGATCAAGGGCTTCAACGCCGTCCCGCCGCTCAACAACCGCGAGCTCTTCAACCGCGACAAGTTCGTCTGCGCCTTCTGCGGCGGCGACTTCTCGCCCTACCGCCTGACCTGCGACCACATCCTGCCGATGTCGCGCGGGGGGCGCGATTCGTGGATGAACGTGGTGACCGCCTGCCGGGCGTGCAACCAGAAGAAGGGCAGCCGCACCCCGGAGGAGGCGCGAATGCAGCTTCTCTACGCCCCTTATGTGCCGAACCGCGCGGAGTTCCTGATCCTCGCCAATCGCCGCATCCTCGCCGACCAGATGGAGTTCCTGCGCCAGCACGTCTCGGCGAATTCCCGGATCAGCCGCAACTAGGCCGCAGCACCTTCCACCCGTAGCTCGCGCTGCAGCCAGTCCACGAACTGGCGCACCTCGGCGCGCGCCTGCGCGCCCTTCGCGAAGACCGCGTGGAACGCCCGGCCCACGCGCTGGGCCTGCCCGAAGGGGGCCACCAGGCGCTTGTCGCGGATGTACTGGTCCACGAGCGTCATCCGTCCGAGGGCGATTCCCTGCCCGTGCAGCGCGGCCTGGATCACCTGGTCGTACTGGTCGAGGGTGAGCGTGCTCTGCGGGACGAAGCCCGTGATGCCGCGCGCCTCGAACCACGCCGCCCAGGACATCCACGGCCACCGGCCGGTGGGATCGTGAAGGTTGAGGAGCACATGGCGCCCCAGATCCTCGGGCCGCGCGAGCGGGCGCTTCTGCGCCCTCGCCTCCTTCGCATAGCCCGGCGAGCAGACCACCGCCAGGTGCTCGCCCACCAGGTAGGTCGCCCCCGGCGGGACCTTGTCCTGGGGGCAATCGCGGATGGCGAGGTCGATGCCCTCGCGCTCCATGTCGACGAGCTCGTGGGTTGCAGCGATGCGCACGTCCACGCGCGGGTGTTCCTTGCGAAAACGGATCAAACGCGGCACCAGCCAGATCGACGCGAACGACACCGTGGTGGTGACGGTAAGCACATGGCCGGTCCGCGATTCACGCAGCCGGCGCGTGCCCTCGCGCACCTGGTCGAGGGCGACGGCGACGGTGCGGTAATACGCCTGCCCCGCCTCGGTGAGCGCGAGCGCCTTGTGGCGCCGCTCGAAGAGCGGCACGCCCAGGAACTCCTCGAGGGCCTGGATCTGGCGGCTTACCGCCGATTGCGTGATGAAGAGTTCCGCGCCCGCGCGGGTGAAGCTCAGGTGGCGGGCGGCCGATTCGAACCCTCGCAGAAGGTCAAGGGGGGGAAGGGAGCGGGTGGAGCTAGACATTCCCTGTACTCATGCAAGCCATGCGCCGATTTCATTTGTCCCGGCCCTCGGCCAACAGCAGAATGCGAGGCATCGAGGTACGTGCATATTGCATGCATCCGACGCATACAGCAAGGGAGCCCGCCATGAACCTGAACCTCGACCAACCGACGCTCGCCCTTGAGGCCGGCGAGGTCGTGAGCCTCGACGACGTCGTGGGAACGCGCATCTCGGCACGCCTCGGCACCCTCTGGGTGACCTGCGAGGACAGCCGCCGCGACGTGATCCTTGCCCCGGGCGAGTCGGTCGTGGTGACCCGCCCCGGCCGCACCGTGGTGCAGGCCCTGCAGTCCGCCTTCGTGAGCCTGCAATGAGGCCGAACGCTTCCTGGTACGCCGAGGGCCTGCGCTGGATCGGCTCGCTTTTCACCGGTGCCGCGGACCAGCTCGACCGCCCCTCGCTCGCGCCGGCGCCCCTCGAGCCGCGACCCGACCGCCTGCCCGCCGAGGAATATCTGTTCGACGTGCGTCACCGGACGCAAAACCGCTTCTGAAACCGGGGACCACGGTTTCCCGCAGGGCGGAACACCCGTTCCGCTAGCTGGGAATCCGGGGTCTGTCCCCGGTTTTCTCGAGAAGCATTGCGTCGCCATAGCTGAAGAAGCGGTAGCGATGCGCCACGGCGTGGGCGTAGGCGCGGCGAATGTTGTCCGTGCCCGCGAATGCCGAGACGAGCATCAGCAGCGTAGAGCGCGGCAGGTGGAAATTGGTCACGAGCCGGTCGACCACCTGGAAGCGAAACCCCGGAACGATGAAGAGCCGCGTCTCCGCGGTCCCCGCGGCGAGCCCTGCCTCGCGGCTCGCGGCCGATTCGAGGGCCCGGAGCGCGGTCGTTCCCACCGCCACGACACGCCCGTTCCTCGCGCGTGTTCGCGCGATTGCATCCACGGTGGCCTGCGGAACGTCGTACCACTCCGAGTGCATCACGTGCTTCGAGAGGTCCTCGACGCGCACCGGCTGGAACGTGCCCGCGCCCACGTGAAGCGTGATCGCGGCGACGGCCACGCCCCGGGCCTCGAGGGCCGCGAGCAATGCGTCGTCGAAATGCAGCCCCGCGGTAGGTGCGGCAACGGCGCCTGGCACGCGGGCATAGACCGTCTGGTAGCGGGACTCGTCGTCGCCAGCGGCGGCGTGAGTGATATAGGGAGGCAGCGGGATCTCGCCCTGGCGCGCCAGCACATCGAAGACGCCCTGGTCGAATCGTAGCTCATAGAAATCGTCCTTCCGGCCCATCACCTCCGCCTCCACGCCCCCGAACGCCAGCCGCCGCCCCGCCTTCAGCGGCTTGCTCGCGCGCACCTGCACGAGCGCGTGATGCGGGTCGAGCACGCGCTCGACCAGCACCTCGACTGCACCGCCGGTGTCCTTGCGCCCGTGCAGCCGCGCCTTGATGACGCGGGTGTCGTTCACGACGAGCAAGTCGCCGGCACCCAGCAGGGCGACGATATCGGTGAACGCGCGGTCCACCATCGCGCCGCTGCGCCCGTCGAGGTGCAGCAGGCGGCTCGCACTGCGCTCGGCGGCGGGATGCTGCGCGATCAGATCGGGCGGCAGGTGGTAGTCGAAGTCGGAGAGATGCACCGACCGATTATAATTTCGAGTTGACCCTCTCCCCGACCCTCTCCCAGGGGAGAGGGAGAACAGGGCCGGGATGGCGGAATTGGTAGACGCACGGGACTCAAAATCCCGCGGTGGCAACACCATGGGGGTTCGATTCCCCCTCCCGGCACCACTCCGAAAGCCCGCACCTCGCTCGTGCCGCGCAACCATCTGTGCGCAGGCGCACTTACTTCACTTCCAGAAGGGGGCATGATGGCCCCGTCCGCGCATCTGCCGGAGGCACCCAACGCGGGGTGACGCCATGGAGCAATCAGAGGAGCCCGTCGCCGCTCTGGAGGCGCTGGATTCGGTCCTCATTACGGAGGAGATTTCGCGCCGGCCGGGACGCGAGCCCGACTATGCGGGGGAAAACCGCGCCCTCCTCGCGATCGGCGCCGAGCTGACCGGCGGCGGCGACCCCCTCGGCCGCCTTTGCTCGGCGGCGCTCGAGCTATGCCGGGGCCAGACGGCGGGGGTCAGCCTGATCGAGCTCGACGGCGCGGACAGCGTGTTTCGCTGGGTCGCTCTCGCCGGCCAATGGGCAAGCTACAAGGGCGGCTCGCTCCCGCGCCACGCGAGCCCGTGCGGCATCGTGATCGACCGGAACGCGCCCCAGCTCATGGCGCGTCCCCACATTTTCTTTTCCGCGATGCGCGATGCAACACCGCCCGTGGGCGAAGTCCTGCTCGTGCCGTTCTCGATCCTCGGCGAGCCCGTGGGCACCGTTTGGGTGATTGCCCACGACGACACGAAGCGCTTCGACTCGGAGGACTTGCGCCTGATGCGCAACCTCGCCAACCTCGCCGCCGCGGCCTACCTCGTGCAGACGGCGGTCGAGCGCGGCCTTCAGGCACGCGAGGACTTGAGCCGCGCCAACGTGCGCCTCAACCGATCCAACGAGCGCCTCTGGAAAAAGCTGGTCGACCACCACCTCGTGGACGACCCGGACATGGCTTCCCAACGCTAGTGCAGCGGCGTGCGGTCGATGTCGTAGCGCGTCCACAGGCGCGCGAGCAGCTCGGCGACGAGCAGGTGGCAGCCATGGCGGCACTCGAGCGGCGTGCCGATGAACCAGTTCGCGGAAACGTCGTCCGGCGGCCGTCGCCAGTACGGCAGCGGCACCGAGCACTCCGTGCACGCGGCGGGCTTGAGAAGGCGGAATTCGCGGTCGAGGATGGCGTAGAGGTGCGCCACCGGAAGGGTGGTACGGGACATGGGTGTGCGCGGGCTGCGTCGGTCTAATAATTGGTGCCCCCACACTGCGCCGTCCGCGCCCGGCGCGAAAGTGACAATTCGGCATTTCGCCGCGATCAGCCCCGGGCTGGGAACTTCTTACATGCAAGTCACCGGCTCGCACTGCGAGATATCCGGCGCGTCGATGCACGGTCGCGCCGTCCCGTTGGCGAGCAGCCGCTGGCCGAGCTCCGAGCGTTGCGCGGCCTCGAAATAGAACGCCGAGGCCAGGGGATTCAGGAAGTAGACGAGGCCCATTTCCGAGCGCCGTCCGAAGGCGGCGGGAATGCGCAGCCCTGCAGCGCGAAACCGGCGGCAATAATCCTCAACGAACGCGTGGGCGTCCGTGTGCTGCAGGTCGTCGTCTTCACGCCAGAAAACCACCCGATACCAGGACATCGAGGCCTTCCCCTGTTCGAGACATGAAGGAAAGATTTTCCCGTCCGGGACGCCCGAGCAGTATCGGCAGCCTCCGCTAGCCCGGTCGGCAATCGGCTACGCGGCCTGTCAGCGCCTCGGTCAATGGCGCGTCCGACAAGGCCATCCCCGAGGATGGCCTTCGTGCTTTTTGGCTCTTACGCGAGCATCGCGCAGACCTGCGCGGCGGTCCGCACCCGCGCCATGCGCGGAAACACACGACGCATCAGCTGGTCGTGGTTGTCCTGCTCGGGCGAGGTGCACGCGTCGGACGCGATCACGAGGTTGTAGTCGAGGTCGCGCGCGGCGAACGCCGTCGAGGCGATGCCGACGTCGCTCGAGCCGCCGCACAGGATGAGCGTGTCGATGGCCCGGGCGCGCAGTGCGGTGTCGAGGTAGGTGCCGTGGAAAGCGCTCCAGCGATGCTTCGGAACCACGAAGTCCGACTTCAACGGGGCGAGCGCAGCCACCACTTCGGTTTCCTGCGTGCCGCCCGTCAGCAGCGGCCCGTCGGCAGCGCCGGGGGCGAGCGGCCGCAACCGGTTATCGGTGTCGCGGATGGTGCGCGCGCTCGTGCCGCGGTCGGCTCGATGATCGGCGTTGGCGTAAGCGACGAGCGCGCCGGCGGTGCGCGCGGCCTCGAGAACACGCGCCGCGTTGGCGACGACGGGCGCGAAGCGCGCGCGCGACGCCGGATCCCGCTCGACATGGCCGCGCAGGAAATCGAACAGCAACAGCGCGGTGCGCTCCGGCTCGAGCCGCTCCGCGCTCACCGCGCGTTCCCGAGCACGATCTCCGCGTAGAGCTTCTTCCACTTCGCATCCTCGTCGAGGACCACGGCGGGATCGACGAACTTGAGCGGCAGCTTCTGCTGCGGGCTGTCGACCTTCAGGTTCGCGGGGACGTAACCGCCGCGCTCGAGGATCGCCTGGCCCCGGGGCGAGAGCAAGAAGTCGGCGAAGAGCGCCGCCGCGTGCGGGTGCGCGGGCTTGCGCATGATCGCCACCCCGTTCGCACGCCCGATCGCCGGTGCGATGGCGAACCATTCGACCGGCGCGCCGCGCGCCTTCATCTTCTCCGCGCCGTGGCTATACGTCGTGATGGCGAAGGGCACTTCACCGGAGGCGACCAGGCCCGCGAGAAGCGTGTGTCCCTTGCGCACCGAGAAGCCGTTGGCGCGGGCGATTCTGCGGAACGTGCTGAGCCCGGCTTCCTCGCCCAGCTCCTTGATCACCATCGCGAACCAGTCCTCGTCCTCGGCCTCGATCCCGAGGCGCCCCTTCCAGCGGGGGTCGGCGAGGTCGGCGTAGGACTTCGGCAGCTCCTCCTTCTTCACGAGCTGCGTATTGTACGAATGCACGAACATGTTGATGCGCGTGCCGACCCAGTGGCCATGGGGCCGCACCGCCTGGGGCATCAGGTCCTTCAGGTGCGGGCTCCTCAGGGGCTGCAGAAGCTGCTCGCGATAGAGCGACTCGAGCTCGGGCCCGTTGGTCTCGATCACGTCGGCGTCGTGGCGGTTCGCGCGCGCTTCGGTCACCGCGCGCTGCAGCACCTTCTCGCTGCCCGCGCGCCAGCCCTTCACCCTGACGCCGTACTTCTGCTCGAAGGCCGCGGCGAGCGCGGCGAGGTCGTCGGAGATGAGCGAGGTGTACACCGCGACCTCGCCCTCCTTCTTCGCGCCGGCGGCGAGGAATTGCTCGCGATCGGCGCGATCGTACTGCACGATCTGCGCCGAGCGATCGGGCGCCTGGGCGAGCGCCATCGCCGGCAGCAGCAGAGCCAGCGGGATTATCGAACGGATCATGTCTTCCTCCTCCTGTCCGATAGTACACTTTGGGCACTCAACGCCCATCGGGGAGGGCGCCGTGCGCAAAGTCCTTTTCATCTTCAGCGTGCTCAGCGATTCGGACGTCGAATGGCTGGCAACCACCGGCGAGCGGCTGCACCTGGATCCGGGGGCGGTGCTCATCCCGGTGGGTGCCCGCGTCGAGAACCTCTACTTCGTGCTCGACGGGCGCCTGTCGGTCAAGACCAAGTCGGGAGACCCGATCGCGTTCCTCGAGTCGGGCGAGATCATCGGCGAGATGTCGCTCGTGGATCCTGCGCCCACGACGGTGTCCGTGGAGGTCGCCACCGAAAGCACCGTGCTGCGGCTCTCGGATGCGATGGTGCGCGAGAAGCTCGAGAGCGACCTGGGCTTCGCCTCGCGGTTCTATCGCGCCCTGTGCGTCTTCATGGCCGACCGCATGCGCCAGACGACGCAGCGCTTCGGCTACGGCAAGGCGGCCGATGACGCCAACCTCAAGGACGAGCTCAACGACGACCTGCTCGACAACGTCCACCTCGCCGGCGCGCGCTTCGATCGCATGCTCAAGCGGCTGGCGGGATAGCCCATGTCCCAGGGCGACCCCTCGATCTTCCGCAAGGCGGCACTCGACCGCCTCGCCTCCCCCGACCGCCTCGACGAGCGTCTCGGCCTGCCGTCCTACCCGGGAGCCCTCATCGCGGCGCTCGCGGGCCTGCTGATCCTCGTAGCGGTGGCCGCTGCATGGCTGCTGTCGGCGCGCTGACTCCCGAGGCGCTCGCCGCGCCGAAGCAGCAGGCGCTGCCGCAGGTGCCGGTCCGGCGCACCCCCACCATCCTGCAGCTGGAGTCGGTGGAGTGCGGCGCGGCGGCGCTGTCGATGATCCTCGCGTATTTCGGGCGCCACGTGCCGCTCGAGCAGATGCGCGTGGATTGCGGCGTGAGCCGCGACGGCAGCAAGGCGAGCGGCCTGCTGCGCGCGGCCCGCTCCCATGGGCTGGTGGCGCGCGGCTTTCGCAAGGAGCCGCGCGATCTCGCGGCGATGCCGATGCCGGCGATCGTGTTCGTGAACTTCAACCACTTCGTGGTGCTGGAGGGTTTCCGCGACGGCCGGGCGTTCCTGAACGATCCGGCGCGCGGCCGGCGCAGCGTCGACGCCGCCGAGTTCGACCAGGCTTTCACCGGCGTGATCCTCACCTTCGAGCGCGGTCCCGAATTCAAGCCGGGCGGCCATCCGCCCTCGGTGCTGCGGTCGCTGCGCCAGTACATCGACGGCTTCCGCGGGGCGATCTCGGCGGCCTTCTTCGTGGGACTGCTGCTGGTGCTGCCGGGGCTGGTGATGCCATGGCTCCTCGGCCGCTTCGTCGACGAGGTGCTGGTGGCGCGCCTGCCGGGCGTGGCGATGCCGCTGCTCACCGGGCTGCTGGTCGCGGCGCTGGTGCGCTCGGTGCTGCTCGCGGTCCAGGCGCAGCTCCTGATGGACACCTTCGGGCGGGCGGCGCGCAGCTCCGCCAAGCGCTTCTTCGCGCGCGCCCTCGCGCTGCCGATGACTTTCTACTCGCAGCGCTCGCCGGGCGAGATCGCCGCGCGCGTGGACCTGAACGAGCGCGTCGCCGAGACCATCTCCGCGGACCTCGCCACGCTCGCCCTCGAGCTGGTGACGGCGAGCTTCTTCATGATCCTCATGGTGCGGCTCGAGCCGCGGCTGGCGCTCCTGGTCGGGGCCTGCGTCGCCCTCGAGCTCTTCGCGTGGCGCGCGCTCGCGCGGCGCACCGGGGAAGTCTCGCAGGAGCTCTCGGTGCAGGCGGGCAAGCTCGCGGGGATGGCCACCGGGGGCCTGGCGAACATCGAGAGCATCAAGGCGGGCGGGCAGGAGACGGCGCTCTTCCGCAAATGGCTGGGCCTCCAGATCCAGTTCCTCAATGCGTCGATCCGCGCCCAGCGCATCACCCTCTGGCTGGGCCAGGCCCCGTCACTGCTGGGCCTGGCCGCGCACCTCGCGGTGCTGGGCATCGGCGCCTTCCTGATCATCCAGGGCGATGGCTTCTCGATCGGCGACCTGGTCGCATTCCAGGTGCTGCTCGCGGGATTCACGGCGCCCGTGCACGCGCTCTTCTCGCACACGCAGAAGCTGCAGACTCTGCGCGGTGACCTCGCGCGGCTCGACGACGTGCTGCACCACAAGCCCGAGGCGGGGGTGAGCGTGCATCGCGATTCCCCGGCGCCCCCGCCGCCGATGGCCGGCGCGCTCGAATTCCGCAACGTGACCTTCGGCTACAGCCGCGGCGAGGCGCCGCTGATCGAGGACTTCTCGATGACGCTCGCACCTGGCGGGCGCGTGGCGCTGGTGGGTGCATCGGGCTCGGGCAAGTCGACGGTGGCGCGGCTCGCCGCGGGCCTCTATCCCCCGTGGAGCGGGGAGATCCTGTTCGACGGCAAGGCGCGCTCGGTCTACGAGCGCTCGCACATCGCCGCGGCCGTCGCCTACGTGGACCAGGACGTGGCGCTCTTCGAGGGCACGGTGCGCGAAAACCTCACGCTCTGGGAAGGTGCCCCCGATGCGGCGGTGCACGCCGCGCTTCGCGACGCGGCGATCGACTCCGAGATCCTGCATCGCGAAGGCGGGCTCGATGCGCCGCTGCAGGAAGGTGCCCGCAACCTGTCGGGCGGCCAACGCCAGCGCCTCGAGATCGCGCGGGCCCTGGTGCGCAATCCCGCGCTGCTGATCCTCGACGAGGCGACCAGCGCCCTGGATCCCACGTCGGAAGCCGCGGTGGAAGCCAACCTGCGCAGCCGCAGGATCACCTGCCTCGTGGTCGCGCACCGGCTATCCACGGTTCGTGATGCCGATGAAATCCTGGTGCTCGATCGCGGTCGCGTGGTCGAGCGCGGGCGCCACGAAGAGCTCGCCGCGCGCCCCGGCGGCCGTTATGCCGAGCTGGTCGCTTCCGAAACGACGGAGACCTGAGTGGGCGATCCCGGACTCGCACTCAAATGCGCCACCCTCCTCGCCGCCTGGCGGCTGCTTGGGCAAACCGGTGTCGGAGACGATTTTCACCGCGGAAAATCATCTCCGACACCGGTTTCGCTTCCCGAAGAGGCGATCGACGCGGTCGAAGAGCTGGCGCTCAGCGCCGGCATGCGCAGCCGCCGCGTGATCCTGGACGCGCAATGGTGGAAGCAGGCGGCAACACCGATGCTTGCGCGGGTGGCGGACCGGCGGCGGGTGAACCGGGGCGACCAGCCGCCGCAGAGCGCGTCACTCGCGTCTGGCACGGGCTGGGTCGCGCTCCTGCCGCAGGCGCGCGGCGGCTACCGGATGCTCGCCGCCTATCCCGACGAGAACACCGTGGTCGAGTGGCCGCTCAACGAGAAGTCGGCCGCGCGGCTCGCGCCGTTCGCGTTCACCTTCCACCCGCGCTTCGCGCCGCGTGCGCTGAAAGCGCGCGACATCCTGCGGTTCGGCTTCTCGCAAGGCGGCCGCGACCTCGCCCTGCTCCTGATGGCGGGATTCGTGGCGGCGCTCATCGGGCTCCTCACGCCGGTGGCCACCGGCTGGCTCATCGATCGCGCGATTCCGTCGGGGTCGGGGCGAACCGTGGGCGGCGTGATCGCGGCCCTCGGGCTCGCGGGCGTGGCGCTCATCGCGCTCGACCTGCTGCGCTCTTTCGCGGTCCTGCGCTTCGAGGCGCGCATCGGCGTGGCGATGCAGGCCGCGCTCGTGGACCGCGTGATATCGGCCCCGGCCCGCTTCTTCCGCGCCTTCTCGAGCGGCGACCTGGCGCTGCGAATGGCGAGCGTGAGCACGGTGCAGCGCACCATCACCGGCTCGACCATCTCCACCTTCGTGACTTCGCTCTTCCTGTTCGCGAACCTCGGGCTGATGATCGCCTACAGCCCGGCGCTGACGCTCGCCGCCTCGGCGATCGTGCTGCTGGTGATCGCGCTGTCGACGACGCTCGGCCTCATGCGCCTGAAGGTCGGGCCGCGCATCGAGGCTCTCGACGGCAAGCTCTCCGCGATGACCTTCGAGGTCTTCGCCGGCATCTCCAAGCTGCGCGCGGCCGCCGCCGAGCCGCGCATCTACGAGAAGTGGTACGCGAAGTTCGACGAGTTCCGCAACGCCAACCGCGAGAGCGCGCGGCTGTCGAACTACGAATCCGTGGCGCTGTCGCTGCTGCAGCCCGCGGCCACGATCCTGGTGCTCGCCCTCGCCTGGCGGCTCTCGGCCACGTCGAGCATGACCACCGGCGATTTCGTCGCGTTCCACGCCGCGCTCTTCGCGCTCCTGGGCGGCGTGCACGGGCTCGTCTCCACGGCGCTCGATGTGGTGAACCTGAAGCCCGTCTGGGACCGCGCCCGCCCGATCCTCGAGACCGCGCCCGAGGATGCACACGGCGGCGGCGAGCGCCACGATCCCGGAGGCGCGCTCACGATCTCGGGACTGTCGTTCGCCTACCCCGGCGGGCCGCGGGTCCTGAACGACGTCGATCTCGAGATCCGCCCCGGCGAGTTCGTCGCCATCGTGGGCGCGAGCGGCTCGGGGAAGTCGACGCTGCTGCGCATGCTCCTCGGGTTCGAGACGCCGGACAGCGGCTTCATCCGCTACGACCTGAAGGACCTCGCCACGCTCGACTTGAGGCACCTTCGCGGTCGCCTGGGCACCGTGCTGCAGGGCGGGAAGCTCTGGGCGGGCGACCTGCTCACGAACATCGTGGGCACGTCGAACGTCGGTGCCGAGGCCGCATGGGAGGCCGCGCGCACCGCGGGCCTCGCCGCCGACATCGAGGCGATGCCGATGGGCCTCTATACGGTGGTGGGCGAGGGGCTGAGCACGCTATCGGGCGGCCAGCGCCAGCGCGTGCTGATCGCGCGGGCGCTGGTCCACAACCCGAGGGTGCTCCTGCTCGACGAGGCGACCAGCGCCCTGGACAACGTGTCCCAGGCGGTGGTGCTGGAAGGACTGGCGAAGCTCGACGCCACGCGCATCGTGATCGCCCACCGGCTCAACACGGTCCGTGATGCCGACCGCATCGTGGTGCTCGAACACGGCCGGATCGTCCAGCAAGGGACGTTCCGGGAGCTCGCGGAGCAACGCGGAGCGTTCTCCGCGATGCTCGCGCGACAGGTGGCCTGACTAGTTCTTCTTGTTGGGGACGCTGACCGACGCGATCTTGGTGCCCGAGGTGTCGGGCCTCTCGCGCGACGCCGTGACCGTGATGGTGTCCATCTTGACCACCTTGGCCTCGGGCGGCAGGCGCTTGGCCGTCACCGTGATGGTTTCCATCTTGCGCACTTCCTGCCCACCAGCCACGCCGTCCAGCTGCTGCTCGGAAAGTTCGCCTTCCTGCTTCTTGTCTTGGGACATGGTTGCCTCCAACCGGGATGAATGATGCGAGGCCAATTTATCACGACACCCCCGGCGCTTCTGCGTAATTTTCGGCACTCGGGGCGTGGAAACCTCACCCGTCACCCATCGGTTTCAACCAGTGAAACGCCCGGGAAGGCGGGCGTCAGCCGTGAACGAGATGGCCCGGGCGGGACGCCCCAACGCGACGTGTACTGAGCGCCATTGCCCGGCGCGGCCCGCCAAAAGCGGGGAGAATGCCCGCGTGACCTACGACCCCCGCCCCCTCATCAAGGAGATCGCCCGCGGCAAGAACGGCGCGCGTAACCTCACGCGCGAGCAGGCGCGCGAGCTCTTCGCCGCGATCTTCGCCGCCGAGGTGCCCGAGATCGCGCTTGGGGCGATCCTGGTGGCGCTGCGCGTGAAGGGCGAGAGTGCCGACGAGCTCGCCGGGATGATGGATGCGGTCGCGAGGCACGTGAAGCCGCTGCGCATCGCCTCGCGGCGCGCGCTGCCGGTGATCCTGCCGACGTACAACGGCTCGCGCAAGCTGGCCAACCTGGTGCCGCTGCTCGCGCTGCTGCTCGCGCGCGAGGGCGTGCCGGTGCTGATGCACGGAGGGGCACAGGAGTCGCAGCGCGTGGGCAGCTTCGAGATCCTGGCGCTGATGGGCCACCCGCCGGTTGCCACCGTCGAGGAGGCCGAGCAGCGCCTCGAGGACCGACTGGTCGCAGCGGTGCCGATCGCGGTGCTCGCTCCCGACCTCGCGCGCCTGATCGACGTGCGCCACGCGGTGGGCGTGCGCAATAGCGGCCACACGATCGCCAAGCTGCTGCTCCCGCAGGGAATCGAGGCCGGGGCGGCGTGCCGGCTGATCTCCGTCACCCATCCCGATTTCATGGTGCTGATGCGCGAGCATTTCGCCGCCTTCCCCGCCAACGTGTTCCTGATGCGCGGCGTCGAGGGCGAGCCGATCGTGCGCCTGCACGCGCCGCAGCCGATCGAGCAGATCGAGGCCGGGGGAAGCCTCGTCACGCACCTGATGGGCGACGGCGAGGCCGAGCCCAGGCTTCCGGCGCGAGACGCCCCGGCCACCGCGCACTGGACCCGCGAGGTCCTCGACGGCAATGTTCCGGTGCCGTCCGCCCTGGCGCGCCAGGCGGCGCTGATCGCGGCGCATTGCAAGGCGGCCGGAAGTGCCGCGCGCGGGCCCTTGAAACTCGTTCGCTCGACCTGATCGCCTAGCGTCGCGGCTCGAAATTCCGCAGGAAATCGAGCAGGGTTTCCGCCGCCGCCACGACGTCCTCGGCCGTGACGGTTTCGTCGGGGTTATGGCTCACGCCGCCCGCGCCGCATCGCACGAAGAGCATCCCCACGTCGGTCACCTCCGCCAGGACCATCGCGTCGTGCCCCGCTCCGCTCGGCAAGTGGATGGGGTCAGGGCCCAGTTTCTTCACGCTTGCAGCCAGGCGCTGCTGCAACCAGGGCGCGCACGGCACCGCGCGAACCTCGTGCCGCTTCGCCTTCTCGACCGTCACGCCGCGCCGCCGGGCGATCACCTCGAACCGGGCGAATACCGTGTCTTCGGCGCCGCGCCGAAGGTCGTCCCGGGGCGCGCGGATATCGACGGTGAACCCGACCTCGCCCGGAATCACGTTGCCGGTGCCGTTGGGCACCTCGAGGATCCCCACGGTGCCCACGACGCCCTCGCCCACGGCGCACGCCTCGACCGCGAGCACCATTTCGGCAGCCGCGGCGAGCGCGTCGTGGCGAACGCCCATCGGCACGGTGCCCGCGTGCCCCGCGACGCCGCGCACCGTCACGCGGTGGCGCGAGCCGCCGGCGATCGAGGTGACGACGCCCAGCGCCGCGCCCCGGCCGAGCAACACCGGACCCTGCTCGATGTGCACCTCGATGTAGGCCGCGAGCGACCGCGGATCGATGCGCGCCTGGTCCAGCTTCCCCGGATCGAGGCCCGCGGCGCGCAACGCCTCGGCGAGCGTGACGCCGTCGGCATCGCGGCGCTCGAGCAACGGCGCGATCTCGTGCGCCCCCGTCACCATCGCGCGGCTGGCAAGGAAGCTCGTCTGGAAGCGGGCCCCCTCCTCGTCGGCAAAGGCCGCGACCTCGAGGGCGACCGCCAGGCGCTCCCCGCGCCGGTGGAGCTCCGCCACGCACGCGATGGGGATGAGGATTCCCAGTACACCGTCGTACTTGCCGCCGTTGCGAACCGAATCGAAATGCGAACCCATCAGCAACGTGCGAAAACCGGGGACAGACCACGTTTTCCCGCCCGGCGGAAAAACGTGGTCTGTCCCCGGTTTTCCTTCATACCGACCGATGACGCTGCCGACCGCATCGACGCGCACCGCCATGCCAGCCTCGCGCATCCAGTCGGCGATCTGGCGGGCGGCAGCCTGGTGGGCGGGGGTGAGGTAGGTGCGGGTGTAGTTCTCGGCCGAATCGCTGTGGCGGGCGAGGGCAGCGGCGCGCGAAAGTACGTTTTTCATGGAACGCGGCAGTGTAGCACCGGACTAAGTACCAAATGCCCATCAAAACCAACAACTTGGTAGCTTGTCCGGAATGCGACGCCCTGCAGCGGGAAGTGGACCTCGAACCCGGGGGCGCCGCGACCTGCGTGCGTTGCGGTGCCGAGCTCTACCGCGAGAAGGCCCACAGCCTCGATCGCACCCTCGCCTTCATCTGTGCCGCGGCGGTCGTGTTCATCGCCGCCAATGCGTTCCCGCTGATGGAGCTCGAGGCGCAGGGAATCCAGACCTCGACCACGCTCTTCGGCACCGTGGCGACGCTGCAGGAGACGGGCTGGCCCACCATCGCCCTGCTGGTCTTCCTCACGACCATCGCCGTGCCGTTCCTGCAGCTCGCATCGGCCCTCTACATCCTGGTACCGCTCAAGCTCGGCTTCGTGCCCGCGCACCTGCCGCTCGCGGTCCGCAGCCTCGACGCCATCTGGCCCTGGGGCATGGTGGAGGTGTTCCTGCTCGGGGCGATGGTCTCGCAGGTAAAGCTTGGGCAGATCGCGACGCTCTACCCGGGCGCCGCGATGTACATGATCGGCGGTTACGTGCTGCTGATCGCCGCAGCGGTGGCCGCGTTCGAGCCGCGGGTCCTTTGGGAGCGCGTGGAGAGCCTGCGCGCGGCCGCGGGCGAGCGCCTGGAGCCGCAGGCGTGACGGCAACCGCGGCGCGCGCGGGCCTCCTGCTCTGCGAGGCCTGCTACCTCCTCAACCATGATGCGGCGAGGCTGCAGCACGCGGCGTGCGTCCGATGCGGCGCCACGCTCTACGCGCGCAAGCCCGCGAGCCTCGCGCGCGGGTGGGCGTTCCTGATTGCCGCCTGCATCCTCTACGTGCCCGCCAACCTCCTGCCGGTCATGGAGAGCGGGTCGCTGTTCGAGTCGCAGAGCGACACCATCCTCTCCGGCATCGTCTACCTGTGGAAGACCGGCTCGTGGCTGCTGGCGGTGATCGTCTTCGTCGCGAGCATCGTGATCCCCGCGGCCAAGCTGGTGTCGCTCGGCTTCCTGCTGCTCACGGCGCAGCGCCGCTCGACCTGGCGCCCCGAGCAGCGTGCCCGCCTCTTCCGCGCGACCCACTACATCGGCCGCTGGTCGATGGTCGACATCTACGTCGGCGCGACCCTGGTGGCGATGGTGCAGCTGAAAGCCTTCGGCTCGATCGAGCCGGGACCGGGCGCGGTGTACTTCATGCTGGTGGTGATCCTCACCATGTTCTCGAGCCTGAGCTTCGATCCGCGCCTGACCTGGGACCCGCTGGACGACCGCCATGAGTGAGCACGAGCCGATCCCCGAGGCCGTCGAGCGCAAGCCCGGGCCCAAATCGCTGCAGCTGGTCTGGATCGTGCCGATCCTCGCGGCGCTGATCGGCGGGTTCATCGCGCTGAAGACGCTCTGGGAACGGGGGCCGACGATCACCATCCAGTTCATGTCGGGCGAGGGCATCGAGGCCGGCAAGACCAAGATCAAGCACAAGGCGGTCGACGTGGGCACGGTGAAGGGCGTGGCGCTCTCGCCCGACCGCAAGTCGGTGATCGTGACCGCCGAGATCGACCGGCGGGCCGCGGACGGCTTCCTCGTCGACGACACGCGCTTCTGGGTGGTGCGCCCGAGGATCGCCGGCGGACAGGTGTCGGGGTTGGGCACGCTGCTCGCGGGCTCGCACATCGGCAGCGATCCCGGCAAGGCCAAGTCGGAGCGACGCGCCTTTGCGGGCCTGGAGACTCCGCCGCCGATCACCGCGGATGTGCCTGGGCGCCAGTTCCGGCTCTCGGTCGACGACCTGGGCTCGCTCGACATCGGCTCGCCGGTCTACTACCGCGGTGTCGTGGCCGGCCGCGTGATCTCCACCGAGGTGCCGAAGGACGGGCGCACGGTGAACGTCGGGATATTCGTGCACGCGCCCTACGACGTGTTCGTGTCCAACGAGACGCGCTTCTGGAACGCCTCGGGAATCGACCTCACCCTCGACGCGTCCGGCGTCAAGCTGCAGACCCAGTCGCTGCTCACCCTGCTGCTGGGCGGGATCGCCTTCGAGTCCCTCCCCGAGGACGCCACCGCCCCCGCGGCCGGGGACAACTCGCAATTCAGGCTCTGGTCCAACCGCGCCGATGCGTTCCGTCCGCGCGAGTCGGTGGTCGAGACGTATATCCTGCGCTTCGACCAATCGGCGCGCGGGCTCGCCGCGGGCGCCGCGGTGGACTTCCGCGGCGTCGTGGTGGGCGAGGTGCGGCGGGTCGAGCTGGTGTACGACCCCATCAAGGTCAACTTCACCACCGCGGTGGAGATCCACCTCTGGCCCGAACGCCTGCGCACGCGCGATCGCGACCCAGCGAAGCAGTGGGACGCGAAGCTCACGCCGGCGCAGCGCATCCAGCGATTCGTGGCGCACGGCTTCCGCGCGCAGATGCGCAGCGCCAACCTCATCACCGGCCAGATGTTCGTGGCGCTCGACTTCTTCCCGAAGGCGCCCCCGGCCACGTTCGACCCGAAGAAGGCGCCGCCCGAGATTCCGACGATTCCCGGCGCACTTTCGGAAATCCAGGATTCGATCGGCAACATCATGAAGAACCTCGAGAAGGTGCCGTTCGACAAGCTCGTGGCCGACGTGCGGCGCGCGCTGACCACGCTCGACGGCACGCTCAAGCGCGCCGACGGGCTGATGAACCAGCTCTCCACCGAGGTCGCGCCCGAGCTGCGCACCACCCTGCAGCAGGCGCGCAAGACGTTCTCGTCGGCGAGCGAGGTGCTGTCGAGCGATTCACCCGTGCAGGGCGACCTGCGCGAGACCTTGAACGAAGTGCAGCGCGCGGCCGAGCAGGTGCGCGCGCTGACCGATTACCTCGAGCGCCATCCCGAGTCGCTGATCCGCGGGAAGCGTTCGTCGGGAGACAAGAAATGAGAATCTGGATCGCCGCGTTGCTCCTCGCGGCCGCCTGCGGCTCCACGCCGAAGGAAACCTTCTACACGCTTTCGCCCGGCCCTGGCCCGCTTCCAGCGGCCTCGGCGTCCTCGGTGAGCGTGTATGTCGGTCCGGTGTCCGTACCGGACTCGGTCGACCGCACGCCGATGGTCCTGCGCACCGGGCCGACCCAGGTGGAGATCGACGACCTGCACCGGTGGGCCGAGCCGCTGAAGACCGGCATTCCGCGCGCGCTCGCCGAGATGCTGATGCGCGTCCTCGGGACCCCGCGCGTGCTCGCCGGGCGCCAGTCGTCGGCGGGCGTCGTGGATTTTCGCGTGGCGGTCGATGTGCAGCGCTTCGACTCTTCCCTCACCGAGGGCGCGACCCTCGATGCCGCTTGGACGGTCACACCCGTGCAGGGCGCTGCGCGCACCGGCCGGACCCTCGCCCAGGAGCCGCTACCTTCGCGCGATCACGCGGGGATCGCCGTTGCCCATGGGCGGGCCCTGGAGAAGCTGGCCCGGGACCTCGCCGCCGCTATTCGGCCTTGACCACGCGCCACTCGTGCCCGACGAGCTCGAGGTGGAGGGTCTCGGGGTGGTTGGGGAGCGTCAGGCGGGCGGTGGCCCGGGGCCCCTCGATCCTGAGATCGGCGATGTCGCCCTTGCGCAGCTTGAAGGATTTTCCACGTGCGTACACCGTGAGCGCCTCGATGACCCGGGCTTCCGGCGTCGGCGCATGGGCTTCCATGCCGCCGCCCGCCTCGGGATAGGGAATGTCCACGATCGCCCAGTTGGGCGCCATTGCGAGCAACCCCAGCAAGACCACGCTTCCCATCGCCATGACGCTCTCCGTCCCCTGAATGGGGTCTGAACCCATTCTTCTTCGTAGGTGCGATGCCGCCACCAAGATGCGACGAAATGCGCAGCCGTGGGGTTGAAATGCACCCGCGGCAAGAAACTGTCACGCGGTGTCAGGCGTGTGCAACGTACTCGAGGATGTCGAGGCCCTGGTTGCGGTCGACGAGGTATATCAGCCCGCGTTGATCGAGGTCGACGTCGTTGGACTGCGGGCTCGCCTGTCCCGCCGCGGGCTCGGGGATGAAGTGCCCGACTTCCTTCGGCTGCGCGGGGTCGGCGATGTCGACGATCCTCAAGCCCCCGCTGAACCATGTGGCGTAGACCAGCGTGTCGGTCATGCGCTCGACCGGCTGGTGGGCGCCGAAGCGCCCGACGCGGCTCCACGGCGAGTCCAGCTCGCTCACATGGAACATGGCGATCGGCTTGATGTTCGCGAGGTCGGTCACGTCGAAGGTCCAGAGGCCCGCGTGCAGGCGTCCGGGTACGTGGTCGTGCTCCTCGTCCATCACCACCGCCACCTCGCGCCCCGCGATCCTGAACGGCGCCTTGAGCACCGTGTGGGTGGGCTCGGGAAACGGCGGGTGGTAATCGTAGCTGCCGACGGTCCTGGGCTTGCGGATGTCGGCCACGTCGATCACCCGCAGCCCGGCGTGCCAACACGAGGCCCACAGGTGGTCGCCCACCCGAAGCGTGTGGTGGAGGCGGTTCCTGTAGCCGCTCCAGGTGGGCTTCTCGCCGCCCGCGGCGTGCTGCCCCGGCATCCACCAGCGGGCGACCTCCTCGGGCCGCGCCGGATCCTTCAGGTCGTAGATCACCAGGATGTTGCCGACGAATCCCTCCATCTCGGTCGAGATGTAGGCGTAGCGGGCGTCCATGTCGAAGCGATGCACGCCGAAGCCGAAGGTCTTCTGGTGCGCGAGGAGCCGCGGCTTTGCGCGATCCGAGATGTCCCAGACCTTGAACCCGCCTTCGGAATAGCCGTGCTTCATGAAGTCGCGGATGAGCGGCAGGTCACGCGAGGCGAGCTTCAGCTCGGCGGCGAGCTCGTCATCGGTGGGCGCCCGGCCGAGCACGGGCGCGAGCTTCGCCTCGGCGTCGGCAAGCCGCTGCGAGCCCCGACGCAACAGGTGGCGGTTGTTCATCTCGACGTTGGTGATCATGAGATCGCCCACGATGCGCACCTTGTGCGCGTGAGATTGCGCGTCGGGGAGCGCGAGGGTGGTGACCACCTTCGGGTTCGCAGGATCGGACACGTCGACGATCGTCGTCCCGTGCGGCGGCTTCATGTGGCCGATGTACGCGTAGCCACCGGCCACGCGCACCTGGCCGCCGCCGGGGATCTCGAGGCGGCCGATGCGACGGACGTTCCTTGCGAGGGGGACGGACCCCGGTTCACGCCGTTGCTCGGTTTGGGGTCCGTCCCCGGTTTTGCCTTTCATCAGGCCTTCTTCCTTTGCATGTAGGCACGGACGCCGGGCACGACCAGCGAGATCGCGAGCATTGCCCAGAGGACATTGCCGGTGGTCGAGGAGAAGAGGATCAGCGGGTCGCCCTGCGAGAGCCTGAGCGACCGTACCAGGTACTGCTCGAAGAGCGGACCCAGGATCACCCCGATCAGGATCGCGGTCACGTGGTACTGCGTCTTGTGGGCGATGTAGCCGATCACGCCGAAGACGAGGGCGAGGCCCATGTCGAACAGGTACTGGCGCTCCGCGAAGGCGGCCACCGTGGTCACGAGGATGATGATCGGCGCGAGGTAGGTCGTCTCGATCAGCACGATGCGCGCCATGTAGCGCGCGAGCGGCAGGATGGTGAGGATCATGAAGATGTAGGCGACCGCCATCGAGACGAAGACCCCGTAAGCGAGCTGCGGGTTCTCGGTGAAGAGGCGCGGGCCCATCGTCATGCCGTGGTACTGCAGGACGATCATCATCACCGCGGCGGTCGACCCCCCCGGCACGCCAAGCGCCATCATCGGCACCAGCGTGCCCGAGGTCACGCCGTTGTTGGCGCTCTCGGGGGCGATCACGCCCTCGGGAATCCCGGTGCCGTAGAGCTCGGGGTGCTTGGACCACATGCGCGACTGCTGGTAGGCGACGAACGAGGCGATGCTCGCGCCCGCCCCGGGGACGATGCCGATGAAGAGGCCGATGAACGCGGTCCAGACGATGTGCCACCAATGCTTGACCGACAGCCGCAGGCCCTCGACGGTATCCGCCCATTGGGTGTTCTTCGAGCGCTCGCGGCCTTCCTTGCCGACGATCATCTTCTCCTCGAGCATCACCAGCGCCTCCGAGATGGCGAAGAGGCCGATCAGGGCGGGCACCAGCGGCACGCCGTCCTGCAGCTCGAGAAAGCCGAAGGTGGCGCGCGGGGTGTTGTAGATGTGGTCGGTGCCGACGACCCCGATCAGCAGCCCGAAGAGTCCGGCGATCAATCCCTTCAGCACGTCCTTCGCCGCGATCACCGCGATCAGCGTGAGCCCGAAGAGCATCACCACCACCATCTCGACCGAGCGCAGGTACAGGCCCAGCTTGGACAGCCACGGCAGGAGCGCGAGCGTGGCGAGCGTGGTGATGAGCCCGCCGAACACCGAGGCGGTAAAGCACAGCACCAGCGCCTGCTGCGCCTGGCCCTTCTGCGTCATCGGATAGCCGTCGATGGTGGTTGCCGCCGCACCCCCGGATCCGGGAATCTTCACCAGGATCGCGGGGATGCCGCCGGAGAGATGATTCGCGCAGTAGAGCGCGATCATGAACGCGAGCGCGTGCTCCACCGGCACGGCGAGCGTGAGCGGCAGCAGCATGATCAGCGTGTTCTGCGGGCTGAATCCGGGAAGGATCCCGACCACGATGCCGAGCAGGATCGCGGGCCAGATGATCCACCACAGGCCGAACTGGACCGCGAAGAGTCCCGCGATGAGGTCCCAGCTCACGGCGCGCTCATCGGCGCACGAACGCGATCAGGTCCTCGACCGGGCCGTGCGGGAAGTTCGAGTCGAGGGCCGCGATGAAGAGCAGGTACGCCGCCGCGGCGACGGTGAACGAGATCACGAGGAGGACACGATGCCTGCGCACGCCCATGATCCGGAGGGACGCGTACATCCCCAGGAAGAGTCCGAGCGTGAGCCCGAGCCACGGGATCGCCACGATGAAGACGATCGTGACCGCCACCATGCCGAGGCGCTTGCCGAGGACGGCGCGCGGCTTCCAGAGGGCGGCCGTGGAGAGATTGGCCTCGCCGCGCGCCACGCGCAGGAAGATGCGCGCGACCTGCGCCCCGGCCAGCGCCACCAGCAACGTGCCGATGATGACCCCGTTGGCCTTCGCCTCCCACGCGAGGCCGTGGATCGAGTAGAAGAAGTACGCCGAGAACGCGAGGGCGAGCGCCGGGATGACGAGGTCGGCGCCGAGGGAATCCTGCCTTTCGATCGCCATCACCCCTTCTTCGCGGTGAGGAGCGCGCGGTACTCGTTCGCGAGATCCACCATGTGCTTCGCGTAGGCGTTGCAGAGCGCGCGGTCGCCGAACTCGATGGTCTCGACGGGCGCCCCGGTCTTCGCGTATTCCTCCTTGTACTTGGGAATGTCGAAGACCTGCTTGGCGGTCCTCTCCAGCAGCGCGAAGCGGTCGGGAAACTTCTCGACCACGGCGGTATGGATCGTCCAGGCGCGCGCCGACGGCAGGTCGGGGATCTTGGTGCCGAACACCTTGTTGATCGCCGGCGCGTTCTCGCTGTACTTCGCCATCTTGTGGTGGTCGTTGAAGATGCCGAGCACCTTGAGCGTGTCCTTCTGCGTGATGACGCCCGCGATCGGCAGCGCCCCGCAATCGGCCTCGCCGTTGAGCACCGCGATGCTGGTGGGATTGCCGCCGCCATAGGGGACGAGGTTGAACTTCGCGCCGGTGGCCACCCCGAGGGCGAGGAGCCCGATCGAGGCCGGGTGGGGCAGGCGGCTCACGGCCACGTTGACGGTGCGCTTCTTGGCCTCCGCGACCACGTCCTCGATGCGCTTGAACTTGCTCTGGCGGCTGGCGAAGACGATGCTGTCGTCCACGTCGAGGCGACAGAAGTACTGGTAGTCCTCGGGAAACCGGTACGGTGGCTTCTGCAGCGCGTACATGATCATCTCGGGGCCCATGTTGCCGAAGAGCAGGTTGTGGCCGTCGCGGTCGCGCTTGTTGATGAAGGTGTCGTAGCCGACCTGGCCTGCCGCGCCGGCCATGAACTGGTATTCGAAGTGCGTCTTGAGAAGCGGCCCCCAGAAATCGTCGAAGACGCGCGCCAGGCGGTCGGCCGAACCGCCCTGGGCGGTGGGGACGACCACGCGGATGTTCTTCGAAGGAAATTTTTCCTGGGCGAACGCGCCCGGCAGGCTCCCCGCGGCCACGGTGCCCGCGGCTGCGCCCAGCCAACGGCGGCGGGATATCGAATGGGCCATCGTGTCTCCTCCTTGTAGTATTCAACGATTATTGCGAGCGCCGCGCACGCCTTGTCAATCGCGCAGGTCAACGCGACCGCTTCGTTTCCGCACTGAGGAATCGCTTCCATGTCCGAGAAGATGACCCCCGCCTTCGTCGAGCGCGAGTACAACAACCGCGCGTTGGTGCCGGACCATGCGGCGTATTTCGCGCGCTGGTCGCGCGACTCGGAGTTCGTGCGCGCGACGCTCCCATGCACGCTGGACCAGCCCTACGGTCCGGATGCGCGCCACCGCATCGACCTCTTTCCGGCCGCGAACGCGCGCGGCACGCTGGTCTTCATCCACGGCGGCTACTGGCGCTCGCTCGACAAGGACATGTTCTCGTGGCTCGCAGCCGCGTGGGTCGCCGCCGGCGTGAACGTGGCGATCCCCAACTACCGGCTCGCCCCCGCGGTGCGCATCGACGGCATCGTCGACGACGTGATCGCCGCGATGAACTGGCTTTTCGAGAACTCTCCCACTCCCCCGGGCGCCCGTGGAGTGGAACGTGGCGTGGGAGAGGGCCGGGAAGAGGGTCATCGACTGTCGATGGACCGCGTCGTCGTCAGCGGGCATTCGGCGGGCGGGCATCTCACCGCGGCGCTCTTCGCCGCGCCGCGCGAGCGGCTTCGCTTCGATCCCGCGCGCATCGTGGGCGGGGTGCCGATCAGCGGGGTGTTCGACTTTGCGCCCCTCAAGCTCTTCTCGTACAACGCCGATTTCGGGCTCGACGATGCCGCCGTCGCCCGCCTGGGGCTCGCCGACAAGCGCCCGACGATCGGGGCACCCCTCGTCGTCGCGGCGGGCGCCGCGGAAAGCTCGGAATTCGTTCGCCAGTCGCGCCTGCTCGCGCGAGCGTGGGCTGCCCAGGTCAGATCGCTCATCCTCCTGCCGGGCCTGCATCACTTCAGCGTCGTCGATGCCTTCACCGAGCGTGGCCAGCCGCTGTTTGAATCCACCTTGGCGCTTTTCGAGTAGATAGCAGGGATCGCCGTGAGATAATTCGCGCCTTGTTTTTGAAGGGAAATTGGTGAACGCCCCCGACCTGTCCAAGCTTTCCATCGACCGCGAGTCGAAGTCTTTCGCGCCGCGCCGCCGGCGGCGGTGGCTCAACAAATGGACGATCGGTTCGCTCGCCGTGCTGGTGATCGGCGTCGGGGTGGCGTTGCGATCGGCCAACGCCCCGATGGCGGTCGAGACCGCGACGGTCACGACCGCCTATCCCAGCCAGTCGATCACCCTGCTCAACGCCACCGGACGCGTGGTCGCCTATCGCAAGGCGGCGGTGTCGACCAAGGCAACGGGTCGCCTCGAGTGGCTGGGAGTCCAGGAAGGCTCCCGGGTCAAGGCGGGCGAAGTCATCGCGCGCCTCGAAAACCTCGACGTCGCCGCCGCGCGTGACTCGGCGCTGGCCGGCGCCAACGCCGCGCGGGCGAACCTCGAGCAGGGCAACGCGGAGATGAAGGATGCCGAGTCCAACTTCCGCCGCTCCGAGGACCTGTTCGCGAAGAAATTCATCTCCGAAGCCACGCTCGACGCGGCGCGCGCGCGCTACGAGAAGGCGCGCGCCGTGACTTCGAGCCTCAAGGCCTCGATCGGCGTGGCGGAGGCCAACGCGCGCCAGGCCGGCGTGGCGGTCGAGCAGACGTTGATCCGCGCGCCCTTCGATGGAATCGTGCTCACCAAGAACGCCAACGTCGGCGACATCATCACGCCGTTCTCGTCGGCGGCCGACTCCAAGGGCGCGGTGGTCAACATGGCCGACATGGACACGCTCGAGGTCGAGGCCGACGTGTCGGAGGCGTCGATCGCGAAGATCAAGGTCGGCATGCCCACCGAGATCCAGCTCGATGCATACCCGGACGCGCGCCTGCTGGGCGAGGTCTCGCGCATCGTGCCGACCGTCGATCGTGCGAAAGCGACGCTGCTCGTGAAGGTGGCGTTCAGGGAAAAGGATGCGCGCGTGCTGCCCGACATGAGCGCGAAGGTCGCGTTCCTGTCGCGCCCGCCCGAGGCCGACGAGCGCAAGCCGGTGACCGCGGTCCGCCCCGAAGCGCTCGCCAAGCGCGGCGACAGGAGCGTGGTCTACGTGCTCGACGACAGGAACGTGGTGAAGGAAGTCGCGGTGGGCACGCCCCGCAAGCTCGGCGACCTCATGCAGGTCGCGAACGTGAAGACCGGCGACAAGGTGGCGCTGAGCCCTCCCGAGAAACTGCGCGACGGGGCCACGGTCACGATCGCGAAGAAGTAGAGCCATGACCCTCTCCCAGGTCACAGGGAGCATGCCGCTGGTGGCGATCAGCCATCTTTCGAAGGGCTACCGGCGCGGCGGCCAGGTCGTGCCGGTGCTGCGCGACATCACGCTCGCGATTCCCGAGGGCGACTTCATCGCGCTCATGGGGCCCTCGGGATCCGGGAAGTCGACACTCCTCAACCTCATCGCGGGCATCGACAAGCCCGATTCCGGCGAGCTGCGGGTGGGTGGCGAGGACATCACCCGCCTTTCGGAAGCCGAGCTTGCCGACTGGCGCGCATCGAACGTGGGCTTCATCTTCCAGTTCTACAACCTGATGCCGGTGCTCGACGCATTCGAGAACGTGGAGCTGCCGCTGCTGCTCACGCGCCTGTCGAAGCGCGATCGGCGCGAGCGGGTCGAGACGGCCCTCGCGTTGGTGGGCTTGTCGGATCGCATGGACCACCATCCCAACGAGCTTTCGGGCGGGCAGCAGCAGCGCGTGGCGATCGCGCGCGCGCTGATCACCGACCCCACGCTGATCGTCGCCGACGAGCCGACCGGCGACCTCGACCGCAAGAGCGCCGAGGAGATCCTCGGCCTGCTGCGGCGGCTCAACTCGGAGATGGGCAAGACCATCGTGATGGTCACGCACGACGGGCATGCGGTGGAGTCGGCGAAGCACGTGACGCATCTGGAAAAAGGCGAGCTGCTATCTACCTGAAGCTCATCTCGAAGAACATCTTCCGCCACAAGCTGAGGAGCCTGCTCACGATCGTCGGTCTCGTGGTGGCGATCCTCGCCTTCGGCCTGCTGCAGACGGTGGTGCACGCCTGGTACGCGGGCGCCGACATGGCTTCGGCCACGCGGCTGGTCACCCGCAACGCGACTTCCCTCGTGTTCTCGCTGCCGGCCTACTACCGCGAGCGCATCCGCGCGCTCGACGGCGTCGAGAAGGTCGTGATCTCGAACTGGTTCGGCGGCATCTACAAGGACCAGTCGTTCAACAACTTCTTCGCGCAGTTCGCGGTCGACGGCGGGATGTTCGATCTCTACCCCGAGTTCATCACGCGGCCCGAGGAGCTCACCGCGTGGAAAGCCGACCGGCGCGGCGCCATGGTGGGCCGCCTCATCGCCGACCAGCACCGCTGGAAGGTGGGCGACACGATCCCGCTGAAGGGCGCGATCTACGGCGGCGACTGGGAGTTCACCGTGCGCGGCATCTACGAGCCCCGCGACGAGACCACCGTCACGCGCCAGATGTACTTCCACTGGGACTATCTCAACGAGGTGATGAAGAAGCGCTTCCCGAAGCGCGCGGAGTTCGCCGGCGTCTTCCTGGTGAAGATCGCCGACGGCAGCCGCGCCGCCGAGATCAGCCGCGCGGTCGACTCCGAATTCAAGAACTCGCTCGCCGAGACCCTCACCGAGACCGAAAAGGCGTTCCAGCTGGGATTCGTCGCGCAGACCGAGGCGATCGTCACCGCGGTGCGCATCGTCTCGTTCGTGGTGATCGTGATCATCTTCGCGGTGGTGGCCAACACCATGGCGATGACCGCTCGCGAGCGGCTCGCCGAATACGCCACGCTCAAGGCGCTCGGATTCAGCCCGGGGTTCGTCGCCGCGCTGATCGTGGGCGAATCGGTCCTGATCACCACGCTGGGCGGAGCGATCGGGATCCTCCTCACCTTTCCGATGGCCGCCGGCTTCAAGCGGGCCGCAGGCTCGATGTTCCCGGTCTTCAACGTGACCCCCGAGACCCTGATGATGCAGGTGGCGGCCGCGCTGGCGGTGGGCCTCCTCGCCGGGATCCTGCCCTCGATCCGCGCCGCCCGCGTGAAGATCGTCGACGGATTGAGGTACATAGGATGACCCTCTCCCCGGCCCTCTCCCACGCCACGTTCCACTCCCTGGGCGCCCGAGGGAGAGGGAGAATATGAAAATCCCGTTCTCGTATATCTTTCGCAACCTCTGGACGCGCAAGCTCACGACGCTCCTCACGGCGGGAGGAATGGGGCTGGTGGTGTTCGTGTTCGCCGCGGTGCTGATGCTCGACGCCGGATTGAAGAAGACCCTGGTCTCCACCGGCAGCTTCGACAACGCGATCCTCCTGCGGCAATCGGCGCAGACCGAGATCCAGAGCTCGGTCACGCGCGACCAGGCTTCCCTCATCGAGACGATCCCCGAGGTGGCGCGCGGCACCGATGGCGGGCCGCTCGTCTCCAAGGAGACGCTGGTCCTGACCCAGATCCCGCGCAAGGGCAGCGACAAGCCCGCCAACGTGGTGGTGCGCGGGTTGCCGCCGCTCGGCTTCGCGCTCCGCCCGCAGGTGAAGCTCGCCGAGGGGCGCATGTTCCGCGCGGGCTCCTCCGAGATCATCGTCGGCAGCGGCATCGCCGAGGGCTTCGAGGGGGTGGAGATCGGCCAGGCGCAGCGCTTCGCCGGGCGCGAATGGATCGTCGTGGGCGTCTTCGACGGCGGGAAATCGGCCTTCGATTCCGAGATGTGGGGCGACGTCGAGCAGATGATGCAGGCGTTCCGGCGCACCACGTACTCGTCGGCGATCGCGCGGCTGAAGGATCGCGGCGAGTTCGCGGCTTTCAAGGCCCGCGTCACCGCCGACCAGCGCCTCACCCTGGACGTCAAGCAGGAGCCGGTCTTCTACGAGGAGCAGTCGAAGCAGCTCTCGACCTTCATCAGCATCCTCGGCATCACGCTCTCGGTGATCTTCTCGATCGGTGCGATGATCGGCGCGATGATCACCATGTACGCGGCGGTCTCCAACCGCACCGGCGAGATCGGCACGCTGCGCGCGCTCGGCTTCCGCCGCTCGTCGATCCTCGCCGCGTTCCTGATCGAGTCGATCCTGCTCGCGCTGGTCGGCGGAATCATGGGCCTCGCGCTCGCCTCGGGCCTGCAGGCGTTCACCATCACCACCATGAACTGGCAGTCGTTCAGCCAGCTCGCCTTCGGTTTCCACCTCACGCCCGCGATCGTCGTGACCACCCTCCTCTTCTCGGTCTTCATGGGTTTCGTCGGCGGCTTCCTGCCGAGCCTGCGCGCGGCGCGCCTCGAGATCGTCGATTCGCTCAGGGCCGCCTAGGGTGGCGATGGACCGGATCCTCGCCACCTACCGGATCACCGCGGGCGAATCCGATATCCGGGCGCGCGCCGAGGCGCTCGCCCAGGAGCAGAGCGTCGAGATGCCGGTTGCGGCGATCGACGACCGGCGCGTGCTCGACCACGTGCTTGCGCGGGTCGAGGCGATCCGGCCGAATGCGGGCGCCTTCGAGGTCATCCTCGCGATCGCCCCGGAGACGACCGGCAACGAGGCGAGCCAGCTCCTCAACATGCTGTTCGGCAACTGCTCGCTGCAGCCCGAGGTCGAGCTCATCGACGTCGAGTTCCCCGAGGGCTACGAGCGCGCGTTTCCCGGCCCGCGCTTCGGCATCGAGGGGATCCGCGGCATCGCGGGCGTCGCGGGCCGCCCCCTCACCTGCACGGCGCTGAAGCCCCAGGGCTCGCCGATCGAGCATCTCGCGAGGCTCGCCCGCACCTTCGCGCTCGCCGGCATCGACGTCATCAAGGACGACCATGGTGTCGCCAACCAGGCATACGGAACCTTCGCCGAGCGCGTGCCGGCGGTCCAGCGCGCGATCGACCAGGCGAACCAGGAAACCGGCGGCCATACGATCTACGCGCCGACTTTCTCGGGCGGAACGCGTGCGCTCGCCGAGCAGGCGCGCATCGCCCGGGAGTCCGGGGTGAAGATGGCCCTGGTGGCGCCGATGCTGATCGGCGTTCCCGCGTTCGTGGAGATGCAGGGGGATCTCGACCTGCCGCTGCTCGCGCATCCGGCCTTCGCCGGCGCGGGCCGCATTGCCCCGCCGCTCCTCCTCGGCAAGCTCTTTCGCCTGCTCGGCGCCGACGCCACCATCTTCCCCAACCATGGCGGGCGCTTCAGCTTTTCGAAGGCCACCTGCCGGGGGATCGCGGACGCGGCGCGAGCTCCGTGGCATGGGTTGCGGCCCATTTTTCCGGTTCCCGCGGGGGGCATGTCGGTTGAGCGCGTTCCCGAGATGATCGCGGGCTACGGCGCGGACACGATGCTGCTGATCGGCGGCGGGCTCCTCTCGGCCCGGGAACGCCTGCTGGAAAAATCGCAGGAGTTCGTGGCCGCCGTAAAGAATGGGGTCTGACCCCATTGCCTGAAACGAAGCGGGACACCCCCTGTCGAAGGGGGCATGCCGCCGCCCTCGATTCCCCAATTCTCGCGCTACGTGCTGGTCGTCCTCGCGCTGGTCGCGCTGGCGCTCTTCATCGGCAAGATTGCGACGATCCTGCTGCTGGTGTTCGCGGGAATCGTCTTCGCGGTCGTGATCCGCGCTGCGTCCACACCGTTGCAACGGCGTACCGGGATCCCCGACGCGTGGGCCGTCGCGCTGGTCTCATTCGGGTTCGCGGTGCTGCTGGTCGCCGGATTCTATTTCTTCGGCAAGCAGGTGCTGACCCAGACCGAGGAGCTGTGGTCGGCGATCCAGACGGCCTGGGAGAAAATCCAGGAGCGCGTCGGCCAGTCGCCGGCCGCAACCTCGGTGCTGGAGAGCCTCAAGGCCGCGACCGGCGGCGAAGAGGCGATGCAGAAGGTCGCGAAGGGCACGTTCTCGGCATTTGGCGGCATCGGCGACCTGATCCTGGTGATCTTCCTCGCCGTCTACCTCGCCGCCGATCCCGCTACCTATCGCAACGGCCTGCTCATGTTGCTGCCGAAGGATGCGCGGCCCCGCGTGGGCGACGCGATCGATGCTTCGGGCCTCGCGCTGAAGAAGTGGCTGCTGGGCCAGCTGGGGGCGATGGCCTTCGTGGGCGTCATCACCGCCCTCGGCCTGGCGCTGGCCGGGGTGCCGATGGCCATACCGCTGGGCATCCTCTCGGGCGTGCTCGACTTCGTGCCGGTGATCGGCCCGCTGATTGCGGCGATCCCCGGCGTGCTGATCGCGTTCGCACAGGGTCCCGAAGTGGCGCTCTACGCGATCATCGTCTACGTGGCAGTGCAGTTCGTCGAGGGCCACGTGGTGATCCCGATCGCGCAGAAATGGGCGGTCTCGATGCCCCCCGCGCTGGCGCTGGTGTCGATCGTCGCGTTCGGCGTGGTGTTCGGCCTGCCCGGCGTGCTCTTCGCCCTCCCCCTCACCGTGGTCGCAATGGTGATGGTGAAGAGGCTCTACGTCGACCGGCTTTGAAGGGGTCAGGTTACCTTTTCCAGGACGAACGAAAAGGTAACCTGACCCCGTTCTCCGATCATTCAGACGATCGGGGGGTCCATGGCGCGGTCCCAGTTGCGGTGCCGGCCGATCGCGGCCACGAAGCCGGCGAGCTCCTTCCTCGAGTTCGCCGACGGCGCAACGATCATCGCCGCGTCCGCGTCACCGATCGGCAGCCCCGCCTCCTCGAGCAACTCCTGGCCCGCGCCCACGGCGAGGATCGCCTTGCAATGCCGGTACTGGTCCTTCACGAACTCGAGCGCATGGCCGAGCTCGCAGAGCGACTGGACCGAGGCATCGCCATCGGCAACCACCATCGCGTCGAAGACGCACGAGGGCATCGTCTCGAGGGTCGCGTCGGGATCGAGCGCCACGCCGGTGAAGCTCTCCACCGGTCCCAGGCGCACCGCCACGATCTTCGGAACCGCACCCTCCTTGGCGAGCGCCGCGCGAATCGCCAGCGCGCCGTCGCCATCGACGCCATCGGCGACGAGGATCGCCACCTTGCGGCCGCGGATCGAGCCGTCGCCGGGACGCGCCATGAGCGAGAGCGTCGGCGACTGGGTGACTTCGGGCTTGGCGGGCTTGATCGCAAGCGGCAGGGGGGCGGGCACCTTGATTCCCAGGCCCTCGGCCACGCGCCCGGCCAGATCGCCGTCCACGTTGGCGAGCATCGCCACCACACGCTGGCGAATCGCGGGCACCTCGACCTTGGTCAGCTCGAACCGGAACGCACGCACGATGTGCGCCCGCTCCACCTCCGACTGCGAGTTGTAGAAGAGCGAGGCCTGCGTGTAGTGGTCCGCGAACTTTTCCGGCTTGCCCCGCACCTTGTCCTCGGGCGTCGGATCCGGGAACGTGGTGAAACCGCGCGCGGCACCGTGCTGGAAAGGACACCCGCCGCCGAGCGAGTTGGGCTCGTAGGCGACGCGCCCGCGGGCGATGGCCTGCCGGTGCATGCCATCGCGCTGGTTGTTGTGCACCTGCGCGACCGGCGTATTGATCGGGATCTCGTGGAAGTTCGCTCCGCCCAGGCGCGAGATCTGCGTGTCGAAATACGAGTGGATCCGCCCGGCCAGGAGCGGATCGTTGGAGAAGTCGATTCCGGGAACCAGGTTCTGCACGCCGAAGGCCACCTGCTCGGTCTCGGCGAAGAAATTGTCGGGATTGCGATTGAGCACCATTCGGCCCACGGGCGTCACCGGCACCAGCTCCTCGGGCACGATCTTGGTCGGATCGAGGACGTCGAATGAGAAGCCGTTCGCCTGTTCCTCGGTGAACACCTGCAAGCCGAGCTCGTACTCGGGGAATGCCCCGGCCTCGATCGACTCCCACAGGTCGCGGCGATGGAAGTCGGGATCGGCGCCGTTGATCTTCACGCACTCGTCCCAATCCATCGAGTGGGTGCCCTGGACCGGGTTCCAGTGGAACTTCACGAAGCGCGACTCGCCCTTCGCGTTGACCAGCCGGAAGGTGTGCACGCCGAACCCCTGCATCTTGGCGAAGCTGCGCGGGATCGCGCGATCGCTCATCACCCACATCAGCATGTGCGTGGACTCGGGCATCAGGGAGACGAAGTCCCAGAAGGTGTCGTGGGCGCTCGCCGCCTGCGGCATGCCGTGGTGCGGCTCGGGCTTCACCGCGTGGACCAGGTCGGGAAACTTCATCGCGTCCTGGATGAAGAACACCGGGATGTTGTTGCCGACGATGTCGAAGTTGCCCTCCTCGGTGTAGAACTTGGTGGCGAAGCCGCGCACGTCGCGGGCGAGGTCCGCCGAGCCGCGCTCGCCGGCCACCGTCGAGAACCGCACGAACACCGGCGTGCGCTTGCCGGCCTCGGACAGGAAGGCGGCGCGGGTGAGCTTGGCCTGCGGCGCGTAGCACTCGAAGAATCCG
>JANMYH010000242.1:0-26788 GCA_031381925.1 Burkholderiales bacterium
GTCGTCGATGCGCCGGTAGATCACGTCGACCTTCTGCGGGCCCTGGGTGGTGCGCATGAACACCGTGTCGTTCAGCACGAACAAGTCGAGGCCCTCCACCAGCTCCACGCCCATCTGCTGCGCGAGGAAGGCGTGCTCGAAATAGGCGCTGTTGTAGTGCCCCGGCGTGAGCAGCACGATCGTCGGATTCTCCACGCCGGGCTGTGCGACGGCACGCAATGTCTTTACCAGCAGGTCGGGATAGTGGTCCACGGGACGGATCGGCTGCTGCGCGAAGAGCTCCGGGAAGAGCCGCATCATCATCTTGCGGTTCTCGAGCATGTACGACACGCCCGAAGGCGTGCGCAGGTTGTCCTCGAGCACGTAGTACTCGCCGTCGGAGTGCTTCACGATGTCCACGCCGGCCACGTGGGCATACACTCCGCCGGGCACCTCCACACCCACCATCTCCTTTCGGTACTGCCCGTTATTGAGGACCTGCTCGGAAGGAATTTTTCCCGCCTTGAGAATTTCCTGCCCGTGGTAGACATCGTGAAGGAAGCGATTGAGGGCACCCACCCGCTGGCGCAGGCCCCGCGCGATGCGCTCCCACTCCTGCCCGGGGATCACGTGCGGGACGATGTCGAACGGGATCAGCCGCTCGGTGCCGGAGGCCTCTCCGTAGACCGCAAAGGTGATGCCGACGCGATGGAACAGCAGGTCCGCCGCGTGGCGGTTCTGCGCGATCCGGGCGGGAGGCGTCTCGGCGAGCCACTCGGCGAACGCGGCGTAATGCGCGCGCACCGCCCGGTCGCCGGTGTACATCTCGTTGTAGAGCTGGGAGGTTGCCATCGTTCTGGGAAGGAGGCTGAGCAAGCCCCGTGCCACAGAATAATAGAAAACCGGCTCCCGGAGTTCAGGCCGAGGGCCGGGAAGGACCGCTCGAGCGCCTTAAGGCCGCGCCGCCTCGAGGCGAGCGATGACGCGGACGACGAAAGCGCGCAGGCCGGAGATGAGGGATCGCAGCCCCGCCGGCATGGGGGCGAGGGGCATTGCGGCGGGCTCGTCCGCATCGGCGAGGGCCTCCCCGGAGCAGGCGATCGGAAGTGCCACGAATTTCACCCGGGCGATGCGGATCGCGCGGGTGTCGCACCGTGAGGGGGCATGGGACGTATTCATGGTCCCATGGTCCTCCTCGCGCGGCGCCCCTGCGTGGTGAGGATTCCTCCCCGGGAATGCGGAATTTTCTGCATACCCTTGGGATAGAATCGAGCTCAAGGTCCCCCGTGTTCAGCCCCTCCGCCGCTACCGAGCTCGCCCCATTCGAAGGGGAGTTGCGCGCCGCCTTCGGCGCCGCCCTCGCCGAATTGCCGGCGCGCGCCCTGCAGTTCGCCCGCGGCGCCACTGCGGCATCCGGGCGCGACGAGGCGTTCGATCGCGCGGTCGCCGTGGCGCGCGTCCTGCTGCTGCAGGGCGCGGACCCGGAGACCATCTCGGCAGCGCTCGTGAGCCAGGCGATCCCGGAGCGCGAGCTCGACCTCGAGGCGATCCAGGCCGCCTTCGGCCCGGAGCTCGCCGTCCTGCTTCGCGGCATCGCGCGCGCCGGGCGGATCGATGCGCTGAACGCCTCCACGGTCGACCTCGAGCAGCTGCGCAAGATGCTGCTAGCGATCGCCGAGGACGTGCGCGTGGTCCTGATCAAGTTGGCCGAGCGCGTGGTCTACCTGAGAGGCCTCACCCGCGCCGACGATGCCGTGCAGCGCGCCGCGGGGCGCCAGACGCTCGAGCTCTTCGGGCCGCTCGCCAACCGCCTCGGTGTCTCGGAAATGAAGTGGGAGCTCGAGGATTTCTCGTTTCGCTATACCGAGCCCGACCTGTACCGCAAGATCGCGCAGCTCCTCGACGAGAAGCGCAACGACCGCGAAGCCTACATCCAGCGGGTGATCGCGCGGCTGCACCAGGAGCTGGGCGCGGTCGGCATCAAGGCGACCATCCAGGGCCGGCCGAAGCACATCTACTCGATCTGGCGAAAGATGCGCGGCAAGGACGTGCAGTTCGAGCGCCTCTACGATATTCGCGCGGTGCGAGTGATCGTGAAGGACGTGCGCGAGTGCTACACGGTGCTCGGCGTGGTCCACGACCTCTGGGTGCCGGTCGAGGGCGAGTTCGACGACTACATCGCTTCCCCGAAGGGGAACGACTACCGCTCGCTGCACACCGCGGTGATCGGCCCCGAGGCCAAGACTCTCGAGGTCCAGGTCCGCACCGAGGACATGCACCAGCACTCCGAGCACGGCGTGGCGGCGCATTGGCGCTACAAGGAGGGCAGCCGCTCGGACCGCAAATTCGACACCAAGATCGCGTGGCTGCGCCAGGTGCTCGCCTGGAGGAACGAGCTCTTCGGCGGCGATGCGGGCTCCCGGACCCGGCTCTTCGAGGACACCATCTACGTCCTCACGCCCCAGGGCCGCGTGGTCGACCTGCCGGCTGGCTCGACACCGATCGATTTTGCCTACCACGTGCACACCGACCTCGGCCATCGCTGCCGCGGTGCCAAGGCCGATGGCCAGATGGTGCCGCTCGACTACAAGCTGCAGAACGCGCAGCGCGTCGAGATCATGTCGGCCAAGCAGGGCGGGCCTTCGCGCGACTGGCTCGCACCGCAGCTCGGATACCTCGCCAGCCCGCGCGCCATCGCCAAGGTGCGCCAATGGTTCCGCCACGAGGACTACGAGGAGGACGTGGGGAGCGGGCGCGCGGCCCTCGACAAGGAGCTGCAGCGCCTCGGCGCCACCCACGAGTCCCATGAAAAGGTGGCTTCGGCCGTGGGATTCGCGAAGCTCGACGATTTCTTCGCCGCCCTGGGACGCGGCGAGGTGAGCGCGCGCCAGATCGAGATCGCGGTGCGCGGCGAGACGCCGGTCGTGGAGCCCGCGATGGCGCCGCTGGTAGCAGCGCCTTCCGACAAGGCTTCCTCGGGCGTGCTGGTGCTCGGCGTGAACAACATGGCGACGCTGATCGCCAAGTGCTGCAAGCCGGTGCCGCCCGACCCGATCGTGGGGTTCATCACGCGCGCGCGCGGCATCACGGTTCACCGCAAGGACTGCTCCAACATCACCGGGCTTGCCCCCGTGCAGCGCGACCGGATGATGGCGGCGGACTGGGGCAAGACCAGCGAGGCGCCGTTCTCCGCGGACCTCGAGGTGGTGGCCATCGACCGCCAGGGTCTGCTGCGCGACATCTCGGAGGCGATCTCGCGCGAGCGCATCAACGTGATCGCGGTGAATACGCTCTCGCGGGGAGCGCATGCGTTCATGCGCTTTACGCTGCAGGTGGCCTCCGCCGACGCGATCGAGCGTGTGCTGAGGCAGGTGAAGGACGTGCCGGGCGTGGACACCGCGAGGCGCCTGTGAGCACGGTCGCCGACCTCCAGGTGCTCGAGACCCGGCTGCACGAGCCCTTGCCCGTGCACGAGCGCGTGCGGCTGTTGAACGAGATGGCCGAGCAGCTCTACGAGCGCGACGCGGCGCGCGGGGGCCAGCTCGCGCGCGAAGCCATCGATCTCGCCCGCGCCACGGGCGACGCCCCGGGCGAGGCCCAGGGCCTCTACTGCCTGGGCCGCAACCTCTACTCACAGGCGGACTACCCGGCGGTATTCGAGACGCAGGCGGCCTCGGCCGCGCTCTTCCATTCCCTCGCGGATCACCACGGGGAGGCGCGTTGCTGCAACCTGCTCGGGATCACCCACCGGCAGCTCTCCGACTACGGCCGCGCGCTCGAGATGTACGACGCGGCGTTGAAGGGCTTTCGCGAGTCCGGCGACCTCATCTGGCAGGCGCGCGTGATGTCGAACATCGGCAATGTCGAGATCCAGCTCGGCAACCACGGCGCGGCCCTCGAGCTCTTCGACCAGGCCCTCGAGCTGCGCCGCGAGGTCGGCGACAACGAGGGCGCGGGCTTCGACCTCAACAATGCCGCCTTCGGCCACATCCAGCGCGCGCTGCAGCTGCGCGCCGTGGGCGACCGCGACTCGTGCCAGATCGAGGCCGAGACCGCGCTTCGCCTGCTCGACCGGGCGATCGCGATCGCGCGGCAGTTCGCCTACAAGCGGCTCGAGGCGTTCTGCGTGCAGACCATGGGCGAGGCGTACCAGGCGATGGCGCGCCCCGAGGTTGCGCTCGGGATGGCGGACCAGTTCCTGAAGCTCGCACACGAGTCCGACGACAAGTGGATCGAGGCGTACGGCCTCGCTTGCGTGGGAGAGCTGAACCACCTGGTCGGCGTGCGCGAGGAGGGCCTGGTGCAGCTCGCCACGGCGCTCGCCGCGTTCGAGCACCTCGGTGCCCGGGACCAGGCGGCGCGGGTGCTGCGCATCCTTTCGCAGGTGCACGAATCGCTCGGGCAGCTCAGCGAGGCGCTGTCATGCATCCGCAAGGCGGGCGTTATCGAGCAGCGGCTGCGCAGCGAGGAAGGGGAGAACCGGGCCCGCGCGCTCTCCGTGCGCCGGCGCCTCGACCAGGCACGCACCGAGACCGAGCGGTTCCGGCGCATGGCGATGGAGGACGCGCTCACCGGGCTCGCCAACCGCCGCCAGTTGGACGAGCGGCTGGAAGCCTTGATGCGCGAGGCGCACAAGGCGGGGACGGTGGTCACCGTGGCTCTTGCCGACGTGGACCACTTCAAGGGAATCAACGACCGCTTCTCCCACGCGGTGGGCGACGAGGTGCTGCGCTGCGTGGGCGAGATCCTTCGCTCCCATTGCCGGCTGGGCGACGTCGCGGGGCGCTATGGCGGCGAGGAATTCATGCTCGTGTATCGCGCCCTCGACATGCGCGCGGCGCTCGAGATCTGCGAGCGGGTGCGACACGCGGTGGAGTCGTGGGACTGGAAATCGATCCACCCGCAGCTGCGGGTCACGCTCTCGATGGGGCTCGCCTCGAGCAGCTCGTGCGACAGCCCCCAGGGCCTGCTCGACGCCGCCGACCACTGGCTCTACGAGGCCAAGCACCACGGCCGCAACCAGATCCAGCCGGTCGTCGTCGCTCCCGCCTAGCCGGCGGAGAAGAACACCAGTCGCACCTCCCGAATCGTCGGATGGCGCGCGAGGGCCGCATCGATCGCCGCGCGCGAGACCCTGGCAGCCTCTTCCTTCGGATAACCGTAGGCCCCGGTGGAGATTGCCGGGAAGGCGAGGGTCGCCAGGCCGTGGCTTGCGGCAAGCGCGATCGAGTTTGCGTAGCAGGCGGCGAGCAGGCGCGCCTCCTCCCCGCCGTGGTGGCCGTAGATGGGGCCCACCGTGTGGATCACGTGCCTCGCGGGCAGTCGCCCTGCGGGGGTGATGACCGCGGCGCCCGTCGGCAGCCCATCGGGATAGTCGGTTTCGCGCAACCGCCGGCACGCTTCGAGGATCGCCGGCCCGCCCGCACGATGGATCGCGCCGTCGACGCCGCCGCCGCCGAGGAGGCTCGCGTTGGCCGCGTTCACGATCGCATCGACGTCCTCGCGGGTGATATCTCCCACCTTCACGACGATGCGGTTCGCGCCCATGAAATAATCTACCCCATGAGCACCGAACTGCGGCTGATCCTCAAGCCCGGCCGCGAGAAGTCCTTGCGCCACCGCCATCCCTGGGTTTTCTCCGGCGCGATCGAGAAGGTCGAGGGCGACCCCGGCATGGGCGGGACGGTGCAGGTGCTGGCGCGCGACGGCGCCTTCCTCGCCCGCGCCGCGTACTGCCCGAGCTCGCAGATCCGCGCGCGCGTCTGGTCGTTCGACGCGGCCGAGACGATCGACGCGGCATTCATCGGCCGGCGCCTCGCGGCGGCGATCGCGCGCCGAGCCATCGTGCGGCCCGGCAGCAACGGCATGCGGCTGGTGCACGGCGAGTCCGACGGCCTGCCGGGCCTGGTCGCGGACCGCTACGGCGACGTGGTCGTGGCGCAGCTGCTCTCGGCCGGGGCGGAGCGTTGGCGCGCCGCGTGGGGCGAGGCGCTCGCGCAGGCCTCGGGCGCGAGGTGCGTGTACGAGCGCTCCGACGTCGAGGTGCGCTCGCTCGAAGGGCTCCCCCCGAGCGTGGGCCCGCTCTTCGGGCCGGCACCCGGCATCGCGCGGATCGAGGAGGACGGCATCGCGTACGAGATCGACGTGGTCCACGGCCAGAAAACCGGCTTCTACCTGGACCAGCGCGACAATCGCGCGTTGGCTGCGTCCCTCGCCTCGGGCGCCGACGTCCTGAACGCTTTCTGCTACACCGGGGGATTCAGCCTCGCCGCGCTGAAAGGGGGGGCGAAGCACGTGACCTCGATCGACACCTCCGAAGAGGCGCTCGCGCTCGGCCGCCGCAACCTCGAGATCAATGCGCTCGATCCGTCGCGCGCCGACTGGGTCGCCGCCGATGTCTTCGCGCACCTGCGCAAGCTCCGCGACCAGGGCAAGCGATTCGGCCTGGTGATCCTGGACCCGCCCAAGTTCGCCCCCACCGAGAAGCACGTGCCCAACGCCGCGCGCGCCTACAAGGACATCAACCTCTGGGCGATGAAGCTGCTGGCGCCGGGCGGCCACCTGCTCACGTTCTCGTGCTCGGGAGCCGTGTCACCGGATCTTTTCCAGAAGATCGTCGCCGGCGCGGCCGCCGACGCGAAGGTCGACATGCAGGCGCGGCGCCATCTCGGCGCCTCGCTCGATCACTCCGTGTCGATCCACTTCCCGGAGGGCGAGTATCTCAAGGGGATGTGGCTGCAGGCCGCCTGAGCGGGGATCACTCGGGCACGGGCCGACCCATGAAGAGCTTCGTGATGCGCGCGTTGCGGCGCACCGCCTGCAGCGCGCGGCCCTTCTGGTCGTCGAGCCATTCATTGACGAACGAGTCCGCCGTGGCCGGCTCGAGCGCCAGGCGCGCGTCGCTTTCGCCGCCGGAATAGACGATCCGCATGCCGTTCTTGCGCGCGAGGTGCATCATCGCGCCGTTCTCCGTCAGGCAGTGCACGAAAATCTCGTCGCCACCGCGATTCCGCAGGAAGGTCATCGCCCGCCTGAAGAGCGCGTTGCCGAGTTCCTGGGCGCGCGCGCGCGGGACGACCGAAAGGCCCAACTCGGCGGTGCTGCCGGTCGTCGCGACGTGGACCACGGCCAGCAGCTGGAGCGCATCATCCTGCACCGCAAAGAGGCCGTCGCGCCCGAAATCGATGCGTCCGACATAGGCGCGAACGCCGTCGTCGGCCAGCGTGGAGCCGAATCGGAGGCGGCGGTCTTCCGGGCCGAGCGTGAGGAAATGCGCGACAAGGGAGTCGCGGTCCAGCGCGTTCAGCCGGACGGTGGAGGGATTACTGGTCGTCAACTTCGTCTCCTTGTGGGTGACGCCATTCGTAGGTTGGGGCGGTTGCCCCGCATTCCCAGTAGCAAGATGGGTGCCGGCGTTGTCCCCGGCCGCTCTTTTCGAGTAAAATTCGAAGTCGAACTCCAGGCGCGTAGCTCAGCTGGTTAGAGCACCACCTTGACATGGTGGGGGTCGTTGGTTCGAGTCCAATCGCGCCTACCAGTTTCCCGTTGCATGCATCAAATAAGCCGCTCCCATGAGCGGCTTTTTTTGTGCTGTACAGTCTTCTGCTCCGGACAGGAGGATCCCGCCATGAAGCTACGTACGCTCGCTCTCGCGCTGCTCGCCGGCTTTTTTGCGAGCCATGCCGCCGCGCAGAAGGCTCCGGGCCGCGACGAATTCTTCTGGCTCGGCGAGATCAACAAGGCGACGGCCGTGATCAACACCGACGAGGGCCTGCTGGACAAGTCGATGGCGCCGCGGATCGCCGCCGGCGTCTCCAAGGTCATCAAGGACGGCAACCTTCCGGGCGCGAAGCGTCCCACCAGCGTGATCACCTTCGAGCCGCTGCTGATCGAGGCCGCGGGCCAGGACGTGACGCTGCTCCACGCGGGCCGGTCCAGCCAGGACATGCTCGCCACCCTGCGCGCCGCCATCCTGCGCGACGACATGCTGACCCTCGCCGAGGAGCTGAACAAGACTTCGGGTTCCCTAGTCAAGCTCGCCGAGAAGCACGTGAACACCATCGTGCCGAACTACACCAACGGCGTGGCCGCGCAACCGAACAGCCTCGGCCATGCCCTGCTGGGACATGCGGCGGGGCTCGAGCGCGACGGCCAGCGCATTCGCGAGGCCTATGCCCGCATCGACCGCTCGGCCATGGGCACCACCGTCCTGAACGGCACCAGCTGGCCGCTGAATCGCACGCGCATGGCCGACTACCTCGGCTTTGCGGCGATCGTGGACAACGCCTACGACGCGTCCCAGATTTCCTCGATGGAACATCCGGTCGAGGCCGGCGCCATCGTGACCAGCATCGCGTTGCATGCCGGCAATTTCATCGAAGACGTGATGACCCAGTACGACCAGGCCCGGCCGTGGATGCTGCTGACCGAAGGCGGCTCCGACACCTACGTATCCAGTGCCATGCCGCAGAAGCGCAATCCTGGCCTTCTCAACTCCACCCGCCGCGAGGCCTCCACGGCGTTCTCGCTCGCCATGGGCGTTGCCATCCAGGTGCACAACATCACGCCCGGCATGAGCGACGCGAAGGAGGTCCGCGCCAATAGCGCCATGGTCAACAGCGCCGTGACGGTGCTGAAGAACTGGGACCGGATCCTGAACTCGCTCGTGGTCAGCCCCGAGCGCGCCCTGGAGGAGCTGAACAGCGACTGGACCGCCTCCCAGGAGCTTGCCGACGTGCTGATGCGCAAGTACAAGCTGCCGTTCCGTGTCGGGCATCACTTCGCTTCCGAGGTCGTGGACTTCGCGAAAGCCAAGGACATCAAGCCGCTCGACTTCCCCTACGCCGAGGCACGCCGCATCTATACGGACTCGGTGAAAGGCACGAGCTATCCGGGCGACCTCCCGATGAGCGAGGTCGAGTTTCGCGCGACGCTCGACCCGATCGCCATCATCCGGAACCGCGCGTCCGTGGGCGGCCCGCAGCCGGCGGAGATGGAGCGGATGCTGAAGGCAGCGAAGCAGCGGCTCGCGCAGCAGGGCGAATGGGTGAGGGAGAAGCGAGCCAGGATCGCTTCCTCGCTGGCGAGGCTCGACGGCGACTTCGAAAAGCTGGTGGCGCAAGGGCGTTGATCCGCCCGGACGCGCGGTCAGACCAGGCGGATCTCCCGAGGCGCGACCGAGAGGCGCACGCGCGCACCCTTTTCCAGCACCTCGCCGCCCCAAAGGTGCGCACGATCCGCCACTACGACCGCGGAGCCGACCCGCACCTCGTAGCGCATGAACTCGCCGAGGAACTCGCCGCCCTCGATCACGCCGTCCAGCGCGAACGCGTCCGGGCCCGCCGACCCGAAAGCCACGGCGTGGGGCCGGAAGGCGATCTCCACCGCGCCGGACTCGGGAATTCGCAGCGATGGCGGCAACGGCACGTCGCCGAGCTCCGGTGATCGAAACCGCGCGCCGCTCGAATCCCGGGTCACGGTCCCTGCGAACAGGTTCACCGAGCCCACGAACTGCGCGACGAAACGATTGACTGGGCGATCGTAGAGGTCGAACGGCGTGCCGATCTGCTGAATCACGCCCTGGTCGAGGACCGCGATGCGGTCGCAGATCGTCATCGCCTCCTCCTGGTCGTGGGTCACGAAGATCGTGGTGATACCGAGGCGCTTGTGCAGGCGCAGCAGCTCGCGGCGCATCTGCACGCGCAGCTTCGCGTCGAGGTTGGAGAGCGGCTCGTCGAGGAGCAGGACCTGCGGCTCGACCGCGAGCGTCCGAGCCAGGGCCACGCGCTGCTGCTGGCCCCCCGAGAGCTGGTTGGGGCGCCGCTCCCCGTAGCCGGTGAGCCCGACGAGCTCGAGTGCCGCCTCGGCCCGGCGGCGCACCTCCTCGCGGGGCAGCCGGCGCTCTTCAAGGCCGAAGGCCACGTTCCTCGCCACGCTCATGTGCGGCCAGAGCGCGTAGTTCTGGAACACCATGCCCACATTGCGCTTCCAGGGCGGCACGCCGGTCACGTCGCGCCCGCCGATCAGGAGCTCGCCCGACTGGTGCTGGTTGAAGCCCGCGATGAGCCGCAGCAGCGTGCTCTTGCCCGAGCCCGAGGGGCCGAGGAGCGCGAAGAATTCGCCCGGCTCGACGGTGAGGGTGACGTCGTGCAGCACCTGGGTCGCGCCGTAGGCGAGCCGGATGTTGCGTGCTTCGACCTTTACCTGCTCCATGGGTCGCTCCTCTGGGTCAACCGGTACGACGCGTACGTGCCGAGCCCCACGATCGCCACGGCGATGACGCCGAGGGCCGCTCCCGGGCCGCGCCCGGCGATGCTCTGCATATATAGATAGATGCCGTAAGACATGGGCGCCGTGCTGGCCGAGGACGACAGCACGATGGTCGCCGAGAGCTCGACCGCCGCGGTGATGAAGCTGGTCACGAATCCCGCGAGGATGCCGCCGGCCATCAGCGGCACGACGATGCGCCGCACCGTGCGTCCCTGGGTGGCGCCGAGGCTCTCGGCGGCTTCCTCGAGGGAGACGTGCAGCTGCGTGAGCGCCGCGGTGCACGATCTCAGCGCGTAGGGCAGGCGCCGCACGGCATACGCCAGCATCAGCGCGATCCAGGTGGCGGTGAAGGCCGAATCGAGGAACGGCACCTCGAGCCCGCGGAACGTGCGCAGGTAGCCGATGGCCAGCACGACCCCGGGAATCGCGAGCGCGGCTGAAGCGGTCCAGTCGAGCAGCTGCCGGCCGGGTAGCCGCGTGCGCAGGATGATGTAGGCGATCGCGGTGCCGAGGACCACGTCGATCATCGCGGCGAGGCCACAGTAGAGGAGGGTATTGCCGATCATGCGCGGCGATTGGGTGAAGACGGTCGCGTAGTGCGCCAGCGTGAAACCCTCGGGCAGCACGCTGAAGCTCCACACTTTCGACAACGACATCAGCAGGATGCCGATGTGGGGCGAGAGCACCAGCAGCAGCGCGAGGCCGATCCACCCATAGGCGATCGCCGCCTGCCAGGGCTTGAGGTCCCGCTTCTGCAACGCGGTGCCGCCGCGCTGCAATGTGGAGTAGTCGCGCCCCTTGAGGATCAGCGCCGAGCCCCAGAGCGCCGCCACCGAGAAGATCACCATGATCACGCTGATCACGTAGCCGATCGGGTCCTCGATGCCCACCGAGGTGATGCGCAGGTACGCCTGGGGCGCCAGCATGTTGGTCTGGCCGAGCACCAGCGGGGTACCGAGGTCGTCGAACACCTTCACGAACACGAGGGAAGCGCCAGCGACGTAGCCGGGCATCGCGAGCGGGAAGACGATGCGCCGGAAGAGCCGCCACCCCGAGGCGCCCAGGTTCTGCGCGGACTCCTCCATGGCGCCGTCGATGTTCCTCATCGCGACCACGAGGTTGAGCAGGATGAAGGGGAAGTAGTGCAGGCTTTCGACGAAGATCACCCCGTTCAGGCCTTCCATGAACGCGATGGCGAAGCCGAAATGCTGGTTGAGGAGCAGGTTCACGGAACCCGAGCGCCCGAAGAGGAGCTGCATGGCGACCGCACCCACGAAGGGCGGCATCACCAGCGGCAGCACGCCGAGGGTCTGGATCGCGATGGCGCCGCGGAAGCGGAAGCGCACGGTGAAATAGGCGAGCGGGATGGCGATGATCGACGCCATCACCACCGACATGCCGGCTACGTAAAGGCTGTTCCAGAACGATTCGCGCATGAGCGAGATGCCGAAGAACGACACCACATGCGCGAAGGTGAGTCCGCCGTCGCCGGATGCGAACGCCGTGTAGACGACGCTCGCGACCGGGACGACGAGAAACGCGAGGAGGAAGACCGCGATCGCGAGCGCGATCGCGACGATCATTTAACGGCGTTCGCGAGCTGCGCGGCGCGCTCGTAGTTGGCCTTCGCCTTGCTGCTCCATTCCTCCTCGGCCTGGGTCTTCTTCGCGACCGCGGCGGTGTCGCCCTTCTTCGCCTTGAAGGCCGCAAGGAGGTCCTTGTCCTTCGCCTGCGCTTCACTCACCGGCAGCGTCCAGGCGAGCTTCCGGGCTTCCTCGAGCTGGGCGTTCGATTTTCCGCCGAGGCGCTTGTCGGCCTCCTGGATCGCCTTGGTGGCGGCTACCAGCTCCTTGTGGCGGAACGTGATCACCTGGTCGAACATCGACGAGACCACGTAGTAGCGCGATTCCGACAGGTTGGAGTCGAAATTCACCTTCGCCTGGATCTTGCCGCCGAACGGGTTCGGATAGCCGGCAGGCGCCTTCGCATAGGTCGACGGCAGCACCGGCAGGCGCGAGATCTTCGGGTCGAGCAGCAGCTGCTGGCCTTCCTCCGAGAGCGTGAACTGCACGAAGCGCTTGCCCGCCTCGGGGCTCTTCGCGCCCGCCACCAGGGCGATGTTCGCCGGCACGATCGCGGTCACGCTCGGATAGACGAAATCCACGGGGAAGCCCGAGTTCTTCGCCGCGAGGCCGAAGAAGTCGATCACCAGGCCGATGCCGAACTGGCCGTTCTGCACGCCGTCGGGCACGCCGAAGCTGCGCTCGGTCACCGCCGCGCTGTTGCCGCCGATCTGCAGGATCTGGGTCCAGCCCTTGTCCCAGCCTTCACCCTGCAGGATGGTCTCGAACGTGAGGTGGGTGGTGCCGGAGCGCGAAGGCGACGAGGTCGCGAGGTGGCCGTGGTAGACCGGCTTCACCAGGTCGGACCATTCTTTGGGAACCGGGATCTTGTGGGCCTGCACATAGCGCGTGTTCCACATGAGTCCATATCCCGCGAGCGCCTGGCCGCGGTAGAACCCTTCTGGATCGTTGATCGGGTAGGAGCCGATCCTGTCGGGAATGCCGGCGATCCCCGGATCGACCTTCGCCAGCAGCTTCTCGCCCGCAAGCACTTCGAACGCGTCGGGCGCCGAGACCCAGAAGATCTCGGGCCGGCTGCCCGCGGCTTGCTCGCGCACGTACGCCATGCCTTGCGACGTGCCCTTGTTCAGGATCTCGACCTTGTCGCCCGGATACTTCGTCTCGTAGGCCTTCTTGTAGGCCTCGGTCAATTCCTTCGGGAACGATGTGACCACGGTAATGGTATCGGCGAGCGCCGCGCTTGATAGCATGACGGCAATCGATGTTCCCGCGATGGCGGGAATCCAGCCTTTCCTGAACATGGGTCTCTCCTCGTATGCGGTGTGCTTGTTCTCGGCATGAATACTAGCAATTCCATTCGGGCCGTCATTTTCGACCTCGACGGCACGCTGGTCGACAGCGCGGGGGAGATTGCCGTGGCCCTCAACCGCGCGCTCGACGAGCTCGGCCTCGCGAGCCTCGAACCCGGCAAGATCGAGGCTCTCATCGGCCGCGGCGTCCGCTCCCTGGTGGAGCGCGCCCTGCTCCAGGTGGAGGGCGGAGCGCTCATCGACGTGGACCGTGCCACCGAGCGCTTCGAGGCCCATTATGCGCAGACGGTGGGCACCGACGCGCGCCTCTTCGCCGGCGTGATGCCAGGCCTGCGGCGCTTCGCCGCGGCGGGAATCCCGATGAGCGTCGTCACCAACAAGCCGCGCCTGTTCACCGAGCTGCTCCTCGACCGCCTCGAGGTGACGGAATTCCTCGACTGCGTGGTCGCGGGCGACGACGGCATTCGCCGCAAGCCCCACGGCGACATGTTGCTCGTTGCCTGCGATCGAATGGGGTCGGAGCCGCCGCATTCGCTCATGCTGGGCGATTCCGACAACGACATCCTCGCGGCCCGCGCCGCGGGGTGCCCGGTATGGTGCGTGCCCTACGGCTACAACGAGGGACGCGGTCCCGAGACGCTCGCCTGCGACCGGGTGGTCGCGACGATCGAGGAAGCTGCGCAGAAACTGGTGTCAGACACCATTTCCGGAAGCCGGAAATAGGTCTCTGACACCGGTTTTCAGACGCGCTCGATGACCAGCGCGATGCCCTGGCCCACGCCGATGCACATGGTGCAGAGCGCGTAGCGCCCGCCGGTGCGGCGCAGCTGGTACATCGCGGTGGTGACCAGGCGTGCGCCCGAGGCGCCGAGGGGATGGCCGAGCGCAATGGCCCCGCCATTGGGGTTCACGTGCGCCGCGTCTTCGGGAAGGCCGAGGTCGCGCAGCACCGGGATCGCCTGGGCGGCGAACGCCTCGTTCAGCTCCACCACGTCGATCTTCGTGATCGGCAAGCCGAGGCGCGCGAGCAGTTTCTTCGAGGCAGGTGCGGGACCCATCCCCATGATGCGGGGCGCTACCCCGGCCGACGCCATGCCCAGGATTCGCGCGCGCGGCGTGAGTCGGTGCCTGCCCGCCGCCTCCTCGCTCGCGACGATCATCGCGCACGCGCCGTCGTTCACGCCCGAGGCGTTGCCCGCGGTGACCGTGCCGTCCTCGCGCACGATGGGCTTGAGCTTCCCGAGCTGCTCGAGCGAGGTGTCGCGCGGGTGCTCGTCCTTCGAGACCACGACCGGATCGCCCTTTTTCGCCGGCAGCGTCACCGGCACGATTTCCTCGGCGAGCGCACCGTTCGCCTGCGCGGCGAGCGCGCGCTGTTGCGAGCGCAGCGCGAACGCATCCTGCGCAGCGCGCGACACCTTGAACTCCGCGGCCACGTTCTCGGCGGTCTCGGGCATCGCGTCGATGCCGTACTTTGCCTTCATCTTCGGGTTCACGAAGCGCCAGCCGATGGTGGTGTCGTAGACCGCAGTGGTGCGCGAGAACGCGCTGTCGGCCTTAGGACTGACGAAGGGCGCGCGCGACATGCTCTCGACCCCGCCGGCGATGCCGATCTGCGCTTCGCCGGCCCGGATGGCGCGCGCGATCTGCCCCACCGCCTCCATCCCCGAGCCGCACAGGCGATTGACCGTCGCGGCGGGAACGTCGACCGGAAGCCCCGCGAGCAGCAGCGCCATGCGCCCGACGTTGCGATTGTCCTCGCCCGCCTGGTTGGCGCAGCCATAGATCACGTCGTCCAGCGCCGCCCAGTCGACGCCGGGATTGCGCCGCATGAGCTCGGCGAGCGGCAGCGCCCCGAGGTCGTCGGTGCGAATCGGCGAAAGCGCGCCGCCGTAGCGCCCGAAAGGCGTGCGGATTGCATCGCAGATGAACGCTTCGGTCATGGTTGCCTCTGGAGGGATTCACGCGAAAGCGGCACGCCGGTAAGGCGTTGGAGCTCGCCGAACGCCAGGCCGGGGACGATATCGATCACCGCCAGGCCGCGGGGGGTGACGTCGATGACCGCAAGGTCCGTGAAGATCCGCGAGACGCAGCCCACGCCCGTCAGCGGGTAGGTGCACCGGGCCACGATCTTGCTCTCTCCGCCCTTGGTCAAATGCTCCATCATCACGTAGACGTTCCTCGCGCCGATCGCAAGGTCCATCGCTCCGCCGACCGCGGGGATCGCATCGGGCGCGCCCGTGTGCCAGTTGGCGAGATCGCCGGTTGCGGAGACCTGGAACGCGCCCAGCACGCAGAAGTCGAGATGGCCTCCGCGCATCATCCCGAAGGAATCCGCCTGATGGAAGAACGAGGCGCCGGGAAGCGCGGTGACCGGCTGCTTGCCGGCATTGATCAGGTCGGGATCCACATCTTCGGCTTCCGGCGCAGGGCCCATTCCCAGCAAGCCGTTCTCCGTGTGCAGGATGATCTCGCGGTCGAGCGGCAAATGGTTCGCCACGAGGGTCGGCAGGCCGATGCCGAGGTTCACGTAGGCACCGTCGGGGAACTCCCTCGCCACCCGCGCTGCCATCTCCTCGCGCGAGAATTTCTTCATGCGGCGACCAGGCGCTTCACGAAGATGCCCGGAGTGACGATCGTCTCCGGGTCCAGGGCGCCGAGGGGCTCGATTGCCCGCACCTGCGCCACCGTGCAGCGCGCGGCCGAGGCCATGAGGGGGCCGAAGTTCCGGGCAGTCTTGCGGTACGTCAGATTGCCCCAGCGGTCTGCCCGCTCCGCCTTGATGAGTGCGAAGTCGGCGTGGATCGGATATTCGAGCACGTAGTGGCGTCCGCCGATCTCGCGGGTCTCCTTGCCTTCCGCGAGCAGCGTCGCGTAGCCGGTGGGCGAGAAGAAGGCGCCGATCCCGGCGCCAGCGGCGCGGATGCGCTCGGCCAGGTTGCCCTGCGGCACGAGCTCCAGCTCGATCGCCTTCTCCTTGTAGAGCTTGTCGAAATGCCACGAGTCGGTCTGCCGCGGGAACGAGCAGATGATCCTGCGCACGCGGCGGGCCTTCAGCAGGAGGGCGAGGCCAGTGTCGGCGTTGCCGGCGTTGTTGCTGACGATGGTCAGGTCGCGCGCGCCGTGGCGGACGAGCGCGTCGATGAGCTCCGCAGGCATGCCGGCCGTGCCGAAGCCGCCCACCATGATGGTCATTCCGTCCGCGACATCCGCGAGGGCCGCGTCCGCCGACGCGACGCGCTTGTCGATCATTTCACGCGTTCTCCGGGATTTGTTCTTGGATGCGGAATGACGTTTGTTCCGCAAACCCCGATGTTATTCTGAATCCACCGCCGCGAGGAGGAGCACCCGCATGACCGACGAGAAGACAGGCCTCGACCGCCGCAATTTCCTCAAGGCGACGGCTGTCGGCGTGGCAGCTGCCGTCGCCCCCGCGGAGGCGGGGGCCCAATCGACATCGGAAGCGGGGCCGAATCGGCCGACCGCGGATGCCGCCCCCGTGCAGGCGGGGGCCCAATCTTCCAGGAAGAAAGAGAAACCCTACCCGGGCGATATCGTGATCGAGCGCCCGGGCTCCGACTTCATGCTCGACGTGGTCAAGTCCCTCGGCATCGACTACGTGGCCGCCAATCCCGCGTCGAGCTTCCGCAGCCTGCACGAGTCGATCATCAACTACGGCGGCAACCGCGCGCCAGAGCTCCTCACCTGCACCCACGAGGAGATCTCGGTGGCGATGGCGCACGGCTACGCCAAGGCCGCGGGCAAGCCGATGGCGGTGATGTGCCACGGCAGCGTGGGCCTGCAGCACGCCGCGATGGCGATCTACAACGCGTGGGTGGACCGGGTCCCGGTGATGATCATCACCGGTAGCGGGCGCGACGCGGCCAAGCGCCGGCCCGGAACCGAATGGAACCACTCGGTCCAGGACGCGGCGGGACTGGTGCGCGATTTCCTCAAGTGGGACGACAACCCGGGCTCGCTGCAGCACTTCGCCGAGTCGATGGTGCGCGCCTACCGGATCTCGCTCACGCCGCCTATGGAGCCGGTACTGATCAACGCAGACATCGACCTGCAGGAGGAGGCGATCCACGAGGCGAACCTCACCATCCCGAAATTCGCGCGCCCCCGTCCGTCGCAGGGGGACCGCGCCGCGCTCGCCGAAGCGGCGAAATGGCTCGTAGCCGCGGAGAACCCGGTGATCATCGCGGATCGGTGCGCGCGCAACCAGGAAGGCGTGAAGCTGCTGGTGGAGCTCGCGGAGGCGTTGCAGGCGCCCGTGGTCGACCTGGGCGCGCGAATGAACTTCCCGATGACGCACCCGCTATCGCACAACGAGGCGCGCCGCGCGCTGGTCCGCGAGGCCGACGTGGTGCTGCTGCTGGAAGTGGCCGACCCGTGGGCGCAGTTCAACTCGCTCTCGGACCCCCACAAGGACCTGCGCAGCGTCGCGAGGAAGGACGTTCGCACCGTGAGCCTGTCCATGCAGGATGTCTACATCCGCTCCAACTACCAGGACTTCCAGCGCTACCAGCCGGTAGATTTACATATCAACGGCGATGCGCAGGGCAGTCTCTCAGTCTTGACCGACGAGATAAGGAAGATCGTGGGCGACGACCGCAAGCGCGCCTTCGCGGCGCGCGGGGCGAAGCTGAAGGACGCGTACGCGAAGGAGAAGAGCCGCGCGCGCGACGAGGCCGCGCTCGGGTGGGACCTGAGCCCCATCAGCACCGCGCGGCTCTCGGCCGAGACCTGGAACGCGATCAAGGGCGAGAACTGGTCGCTCGCGGTGAGCGACCGCATCCCGTGGGCGCGCCGCCTGTGGCCGGCCACCGAGTACCAGCACATGCTCGGGGGCTCCGGCGCGCAGGGCGTGGGCTATGCGGCCCCGGCCGCGCTCGGCGTGGCGCTCGCCAACAAGGCGAAGGGCATCTTCACCGTCACCTTCCAGCCCGACGGCGACCTCATGTATTGCCCCGGCGTTCTCTGGACCGCGGCGTACCACAAGATCCCGCTGCTCTACGTGATGCACAACAACCGCGGCTACCACCAGGAGATCATGCACGTGCAGCGCATGGCCGCGCTGCACAAGCGTCGCGTGGACCGCGCGGTGATCGGCAACGTGATCGACGGCCCTGCGATCGACTACGCGAAGCTCGCGCAGGCGCAGGGCGTCTGGGCGGAGGGGCCGATCGAGGATCCGGCGAAGCTGGGCGCGGCGCTGAAGCGCGCGGTGGCAGCGGTGAAATCCGGCCAGCCCGCGCTTCTCGACGTCGTCTGCCAGGGTCGTTGAAAACCAGGGACGGACCCCGATTTCGTGGGGCAGCGACGTTCACGCGGCCAGCACGCGCTTGAATCGGGGTCAGTCCCTTAGCAGCGGGATCTCGCTCGCCTTCGGGCCGCGCTTCTGGCCCGCGATGTACGCGTAGATGTCGGCGAGCTCAGCGTCGGGCAGGTGGTCCGCGGGGTAGCGCGGCATCTGTTCGCGCGGCCGCCGTGTCTGCTGCAGGAATCCTTCCCAGGGCCACACGTCGTAGGCGATGCGCGGTCCGCTGCCGCGATCGCCACCCTGCCCGGCGGTGCCGTGGCAGGTGTAGCAGCCTTGCTTCATGAACGCCGCCTTGCCGCGGGCGGGATCACCCGCCGGCGCCTGCGCGAGCGCCACGCCGCAGGCGAGGCCGAGGACGATTGCAATCGGGACGATCTTCACGGGTCTTCCTCCAGGGATTGCGCCGCTGCCGCGGCGGCGTTCCGCACCGCCGCCATCTTGCGCTCGGCCAGCGACAAAAATCCACCCGCCAGCAGGAAAGCGCCGTTCGCCCAGAAGACGGGGATCAGCCCGAACGCCGAACCCATCGCCCCGAACGCGAGCGGCACCACGATCTGGGTAAGCTTGTTTGCGGTGAGCCGCATCCCCAGGGCCTCGCCCGAGCGCCCCGGGGGTGCGTGGTTGTAGGTGAGGATGATGGTGAGCGGCTGCGCGCAGCCAAGCCCGATGCCGAGCAGGAAGGCGATGACGGCGAGCAGCGGCGCATTGGAGACCAGCGGCACCAGCAGGTAGACCGCTCCCGCCACGAAGAGCGAGGCGGTGAGCACGCCGACCTCGCCCAATCGGCGCGTCGCCTGCGGCATGCCGAGGCGCACCAGGAAAGCCGCCACGGCGTAGCACGACATCACCAGCCCGATGGCCGACGCGCTCAAGCCCACCGAGCGCCCGTACACCGGGAAGTAGAAGGTGAAGAGCTCGATGCCGGTGAGCGTCACGCCGCTCATGATCAGCGTGCGGCGCAGGCCCCCGTCCTTGAGAAGCGCGAACGATCCGCCGGATGCTTCGGGTCTGGAGGGCGCGACCCGCGGCGGAATCACGCCGGGATACACGGCGAGCACCAGCGCGGGAGTCAGGGCGATCACGGCGAGCAGGAGGTGCGTGGGGGCAAAGCCCCAGAGGTCGATCGAGATGCCGCCCAGCGCCGGGCCGATGAATGCGGAAATCGATGCGCCCAGGGAGAAGGTTGCGAAGTTGCGCGTGCGCGCTTCTCCCCCGCCGTAGCCGCCGATGAGGTTGTGGATCGACACGTGGAAGAAGATGTGCCCGAGGCCGACCAGGGCGGACGCGACCAGCAGCCCCGCGATTCCCGCGATCGCGAGCGGGGCCGCAAGGCCGATCGCGATGATCGCCGACCCCGCGAGGATCGGGCGCCGCACCCCGATGCGATCCGAGATCTTGCCGGCGTAGACCGCGAGGAGCAGCGGAAAGGCCGCGAACATCGCGGCAAGCACGCCGACCTCGAAGGGAGTCGCGCCCTGGGCCAGCGCGGAGAGCGAAATGAGGATCTTCGCGCCGCGCATGCTGATGCCTTGCAGCAGTGCCATCAGGACGGCGCAATAGACGATCACGCCCGTATACTTTCCGCATGTCGGCCCAACGCAACGATCCCTGTCCGTGCGGCAGCGGGAAAAAGTACAAGAAGTGCTGCGGCGCGGTCATTCCGGTGGCCGCCGCCCGCGCGCGCCAGTGCGGGGAATGCACGGCGTGTTGCGACGGCTGGGTGGTCGGCGTGATCGAGGGGCACGAAATGAAGCCGGGGCAACCGTGCTTCTTTCGCGGCGAGCACCAGTGCTCGATCTACGCGCGCCGCCCGCAGCATCCTTGCCGCGACTTCATGTGCGGCTGGCTGCAGGCCGGCAGCCCCTTCCCCGACGATTGGCGTCCCGACCAGCTCGGAGTGATGGTGATCCAGATGCGCTGGCGCGGACACGAGGCCTACGTGCTGCGCTCGGCCGGCCGCGATCCCGACGAGCGCATGCTCGCGTGGATGCGTGAGTTGAGCTTGAGGACCCAGCGGCCGTTCTTCTACGAGATCGCAGGCGAGCGCTTCGGCTTCGGCCCGCCGGAGTTCCAGCACGAGATGAGCGAGAAGGTCGCGCGCGGCGAGGCGCTCTGGTAAATCATTCCGCCGGGATCTTCGCGTCGTCGATCACCTTCGCCCATTTAGCAGACTCGCTCCTGAAGAGGGCGCCCAACTCCTCGGGGGTCATGGCCTCGGGCTCGAGGCCCGCCGCGCGAAGCCTGGCCTGCATGTCGGGCGTGTTCACGATCGCCGAAATCTCGCGATTGAGGAGATCGACCACGGGGCGCGGCGTGCCCGCGGGCGCGACGAACGAATACCACGTGGTCACCTCGTAGCCCGGAACGGTGTCCTTGATCGGGGGGACGTCGGGCAGGAGCGTCGAGCGCGTGGCGCCCGTCACCCCGAGGCCGCGCAGCTTTCCGGCCTGGACATGCTGGATCATCGAGGGCAGCGCGTTGAACATGAACTGCACATTGCCCGCGAGGAGGTCGGTCACGCCCGGGGCGCTGCCCTTGTAGGGCACCTGCACCGCGTCGATGCCGGTCATGAAGTTGAACATCGACGCGGCGAGGCCCTGGGTAGTCGCCGCGCCCAGGGATGCGAAGTTGAGCGTCCCCGGCTTCGACTTGGCGAGCGCGATGAACTCCTTCGTGGTCTTCGCCGGGACGCTCGGATGGACCACGAGGACGAGGGGCGTGAATCCGGTCTGCGCGACGGGGACGAAGTCCTTGATCGGGTCGTAGGGATGGTTCCGCATGAGCGAGGGCGTCATCACGAACACCGGGGTGGCGAGCCCGAGGGTGTAGCCGTCCTTCGGCGCGTTCGCCACCGCCTGCATGCCGATGGTGTTGCTGCCGCCCCCGCGGTTCTCGACCAGCACCGGCTGCTTCACCCGCTCCGAGAGTTGCTGCGCGATGTGGCGCGCAACGATATCGGCGCCGCCCCCGGCGGCGTAGGGGACGATCACCCTGATCGGCTTGCTGGGATAGTCGGCTTGCGCGTGGGCCGCGGGGGCGAGCGCGATGGCAAGGGCGGCGACGAGGCTAGGAACGGGGAGTTTCATCGTCGTCATGTTGGTGCGTGTGGGTATGTCGGTGCGGGCCGCCCCCCGTTCCACTCCCTGGGGGCCCGTGCCCGTGGTCGCCCCACGTTCCACTCCCCGGGGGCCCGGGGTCGTGCATCAGGCTCGCCGGCACGTCGGGAAACATCTCGCGCGAGCTGGGTGCGGCTCCGCCCACCCATTCGACGCCGCCCTTCTTGCGCGCCGCCTCGAGGAGATCGTCCCACGAGAGTTTCGCGGGCGAGCGCGCGACTTCGAGCCGCTGCGCGAGAGCGGCCAGCACGAGCTTGCGGATGCGCCTGCCGTCCCAGCCTTCGCAGAGCGCGGCGAGCTCGCCGATCCGGGCGGTGTCGCTTGCGATCGGATGCAGGGCGGGCCATTGCACCGCGAGCTCCGCGAGGGCGTGCTCGAGGATTCGCGCGACCGTCTCGCGATCGGGAAGTGCGAAGCGCATCACCAGGTCGGCGCGCGACAGGAATGCGGAGTCCACCGCATCGATGAAGTTGGTGGTGGTGACGAAGAGCACCGCGGGCAGCTTCTTCGCGATCTCGTCGATACCGAGCAGCACGGCGTCGGTGGCGCGGTGCACGTCGACCGGATTCGCCTCGAAGGAGGCGGACGAGCGGCTCACCGCGAAGCTCTCGACCTCGTCGATGAGCACCACGGTGAAGGGGCGGCGCGCGGCGATCTCGGGAACGGTGTCGGCGAGGAGCCGCGTCACGTTGCGCTGGCTCTCCCCCAGCATGTCGCTCGGGAAGGCGTGCGGGTTGATCTCGACCAGCGTCGTGGCGCCCGCGCGCGCGAGGGCGAGGGCCGCGACCTGCGCGAGCCCGCGGGCGAGCGTGGTCTTGCCGGTGCCCGGCGGCCCCGCGAGGACGATCAGGCCATGGGGCAGGCCCGACAGGAGCGAGAGCTTGCGGCCGTGCTGCAGGACCAGGAGGGCCTGCGCGAGGAGGCGTTCCTTGACCTCCCGCGGCACGATGATCGCGTCCCAATCGCGGTCGTGGTGCTCGGCGGGAAGCACATGCATCGAGAGGACCCCCGGGGGGAGGGCGGTCTTGCGATCCACTACTCGCCCGGCCTCTTGTCGTCGGGCCACTGGATCTGCGCCAGGTCCTGCATCGACACCAGCGTGTCCTCGGCCTCCTCGAAGAGCACCATCGGGTCCATCAGCGCCCGCATCGTCTCGAGGATCGAGTCGAACATGTGGATGCGCACCAGGCGGCACTCGTTCTGCGGATCGTCGTTGAAGTGCTGGTGCCAGAGGAAGTGGTCGACCACGATCAGGTCGCCCTTCTTCCAGCGGTGGTGCTCGCCGCGGTCGGGCGCGGTGCCGAGGAAGCTGTGGCCGTGTCCTTCGACGACATAGAGCCACGCTTCGCCCGGGTGGCGATGCAGCGACTGGGTCTTGCCCGGCGCGAACTGGATCATCACCTGGGTCAGTCCCGAAGCCTCGTTGCCGATGGCGCGGTCGTTCAGGAACTTGGTGCGCGTGCCTCGCGGCGTGGCAAGGATCTCCTGCTCGTCGTAGGGGGTGTGGATCCGCCCCGAGCGGCGCTTCTTGGTCTCGGCGGCCACGCGGCGCAGGCGCCGCGCATAGGGATCGTCGCCCGCGGTGCCCTGGGAGAACGCCGGCCGTGGCGCCAGCTTCTCGAATTTCTCGTGGCCCGCGTCCTCGATCAGGCTCATGCCGAGCGTCCACAGCGTGGGCTCCGAGGAATAGCTCATGAACCGCCCCGGCTTGTCGCCGTCGTTGCCATGCCGGTGCCAGCTCCAGGCGGGAAGGTGGATCGCGTCCCACGCCTTCCAGTCGTAGCGCACGCCATCCACCTCGGTCCAGCCGCGGCCCTCCACCATGAAGAGGATCGCGTCCCAGGAGTGACGGTGGACGGTGGTGACGGTGCCGGGATCGACCTCGTGCACCAGGGCATCGAGGCAGCGCGTGGGGCGGTCGCCGTCCCAGCCCATGTAGACGCCGGTACGCAATCCCCGGGCCGTGGGATGGAGCGCCACGTCCTCCTGGCGGATCACGCTCTGGCGATAGGTGCGCCACTCGTCGAGGAACTCCGCCCGGCGCTTTTTCTGGATGTGGTAATGCGTTGTGGTGGTCTGGGTTTTGGTCGACATGGCCCTTGGCACCTCCACGGAGGCAGAGGTGTTCTTTTATGCAGAACATCGTTCCATTTGATTGCCCGAACGGCTAGTTGACCATAGAATGGGGACCATGTTCAAGCTCGCGCACGCCCTGCCGCTCGCCCTCGCCCTGGCCCTTTTTACGGTGGCTCACGCCCAGACGGCCGGGAAGACCGACCCCGGCAAGAACGACCCCGGGCGGAATGACGAGGTCTTCCGGTATCGGGGCGCCGACCGCGACGCGCGTCTGGTGGAACGCGCGAAGCAGGAGGGCAGCGTCGTGGTCTACACGTCGCTCGCGCCGACGGAATCCAAGCCGCTCGCCGAGGCTTTCGAGAAGAAGTATGGCGTCAAGGTGGAGCTGTGGCGCGCGCTTTCCGACAAGGTCGTCCAGCGGGTCGTCACCGAGGCCCAGGCGCGTCGCCATACGGTCGATGTGATCGAGACCAACGGCCCCGAGATGGAGATGCTGGCGCGCGAGAAGGTGCTGGCCGAGATCCACTCACCTTATATCTCCGACCTGCCGCCCGAAGCGGTGCCGGCGCATCGCACCTGGTTCCCCGACCGCATGAATTTCTTCGTGGTGGGCTACAACACTTCGAAGGTGCAGCGATCCGAGATCCCTGCCACCTACGAAGGCTTCGCGGACCCGAAGTGGAAGGGGATGATCGGGCTCGAGGCGACCGATGCCGAGTGGATGGCGACCCTGATCAAGACCTGGGGCAACGACCGCGGGATGGAGTTCTTCCGCAAGCTCTCGGCCATGAAGCCCGACGTGCGCAAGGGCCATGTGCTGCTGGCCGAGCTGGTTGCGGCGGGCGAGGTTCCGGTGGGCCTCACGATGTACAACAGCAACATCGTGTCGCTCAAGCGCAAGGGAGCCCCGATCGACTTCGTCGCCGTGCAGCCAGTCGCGGCCCGGCCGCAGGGCATCGGCGTGGCGCGCGCGGCGCCCCATCCGAACGCGGCACTCCTCTTCGCCGACTACGTCCTGTCGCCCGAAGGCCAGAGGCTGTTCGAATCCATGGGGCGCGTGCCCGCGAGCACCAAGGTCAAGAGCGAGCTCAACAACTTCCCCTTCACGCTGATCGAGCCCGCCACGGTGCTCGAGGAAGCCGACAAGTGGGAAAAGATCTGGAATGACTTCTTCCTGAAGAAATAATGGACTCCCTTCCCGCGCACTGGCTGTCCCTCGTGGCGGTCGTCTTCGTCCTGGGACTCAAGCACGGCCTCGACCCCGACCACCTCGCGGCGATCGACGGGCTCACGCGCTTCAACGCGCAGCGCCGGCCGAAACTTGCCCGCTGGTCGGGACTCCTGTTCTCGCTCGGCCACGGCGTAGTCGTCACGGCGGTGGCCATCGCGGTGGCCACGGTGGCGACCGAATGGCGGGCGCCGGGGTGGCTCGAGCACGCCGGCGCCTGGATCTCGATTGCATTCCTCGCGCTGCTGGGCGCAGCCAACCTCGCGGGGCTCGCGGGGACGCCGCGCGGCGAAGTGGTCCGCCCTGTCGGGCTTCGCAGCCGCGCGTTCGCGCGCCTCACGCGCGCCGAGCACCCGGTGCTCATCGCCGCGGTCGGCGCCGCTTTCGCGCTCTCGTTCGACACGCTCGGCCAAGCAGTGGTCTTCTCGGTGACCGGCTCGCGCCTCGCCGGCTGGCTCTTCGCGGGCGCCCTCGGCCTGGTGTTCACCGCGGGGATGGCCTTGACCGATGCGCTCAACGGGCTGTGGGTGAGCCGCCTGGTGCGCTCGGCGGACGGCCGTGCGGCCGCCGCCTCGCGCGTGATGAGCCTCGCGATCGGCACGATTTCGCTCGCGATCGCCGCGCTCGCCGCGGCGCGCATCCTGTCCCCCGCGATCGACGCGAGCCTCGAAGGATGGAGCGCCGCGTTGAGTGTCGCCGTCGCCGGCACGGTGCTGGCCGCCTACGCGGTGGCCCTGCGAATGGCGCTGCGCGCGGGCGCGCCCGGGGCATCGCCGTGACGCCCCCGAAACCCAAGGCGCGGCGCATGCGCCTGTCGTCGGTGGCCAACTCGATCCGCCTCACCAAGGCGTTCTCCGAGGACGAATACGAGATGGGGATCAGCGCGCTCGCCGTCCGCCTCGGGCTCGCGAAGAGCACCGTCCACCGGCTCGCCACGACGCTCGTGGAGTACGACATCCTCGAGCAGAACCGCGAGACCGGGAAATACCGCCTGGGGCTCGCGCTCTTCGAGCTGGGAACGCTGGTGCGTCGCAAGATGGACACCGCGTCGGAATCTCGCGCCCAGATGTACTCGCTCGCGGAGGCTACCGGGGAGACCGTGCAGCTCGCGGTCCTCGACCACCAGAGTGTCCTTTATATCCGCATCCTCGAGAGCCGCCAGGCGGTGCGCATGTCGACCATCGCCGGTTCGCGCGCGCCCGCGCATTGCACCAGCGTGGGCAAGATCCTGCTCGCCCACCAGCCGGCCGAGGTCGTCGAGCAGATCATCGACAATGGGTTGAAGCGCTACACCGAAAACACCATCACCGATCCGGCGGCGCTCGCGGACGAGCTGGGCTCGATCCGCGCCAAGGGGTTCGCGCTCGACGACGAGGAGATCGAGGTGGGCCTGCGCTGCGTGGCCGCCCCGATCCGCAACCACTCGGGCCGCGTGATCGCCGCGATCTGTGTCGCGGCTCCGGTGCAGCGCATGACCAAGAAGAACGTCCAGACCACGATTCCGACGGTGGTCGCCGCCGCCGACGCGATCTCGCGGCGCCTGGGCTACCTGCCGTCGCTTTCGGCGGCACTGATGGCGGAGTGATGCACACGGTTCGCGTGGCCGACGGGGCGCAATACCAGTGCGCCGACGACGACACGCTGCTGCGCGCGGGCCTGCGCGCGGGACTCGGACTTCCCTATGAGTGCAACGCGGGCTCGTGCGGCACCTGCAAGGTCGAGCTGCTCGAAGGCCAGGTGACGTCGCTGCGGCCCGACGCGCCGGGACTTACGGAGCGCGACCGCGCAAAGAACCGCGTCCTCGCCTGCCAGGCACGGCCGGCGACCGACTGCGCGATCAAGGTGCGCCTGCGCCCGGAGAACGTGCCGCTGCATCGGCCGGTGCGATTCCGTGCACGCCT
>JANMYH010000256.1:0-7028 GCA_031381925.1 Burkholderiales bacterium
CTTCACCGACGACGGCTTCGTCTGGGTGAACACCCCGATCATCACCGCCTCCGATGCCGAGGGCGCGGGTGAGCTCTTCCGCGTGTCCACGCTCGACCTCGCAAACCTGCCGCGCACTCCCCAGGGCAAGGTCGATTTCTCCCGGGACTTCTTCGGGAAAGAGGCGTTCCTGACGGTTTCCGGCCAGCTCAACGTCGAGGCCTATTGCATGGCCCTTTCGAAGGTCTACACCTTCGGGCCGACGTTTCGCGCGGAGAATTCCAACACCAGCCGCCACCTCGCGGAGTTCTGGATGATCGAGCCCGAGATCGCCTTCGCGGACCTCGCCGATGATGCGACCCTTGCCGAGCGGCTGCTCAAGTACGTTTTCCAGGCGGTCCTCGCCGAGCGCCCCGACGACATGGCGTTTTTCGAGGAGCGCATCGAGAAGGGCGTGATCGCGAAGCTGCAGGGCATCGTCGACAAGCCGTTCGTGCGAATGGACTACACCGAGGCGATCGCCACGCTCGAGAAATCGAAGGAGAAGTTCGAGTACCCGGTGAAATGGGGAATCGACCTGCAGAGCGAGCACGAGCGCTACCTCGCCGAGAAGCACGTCGGGGGCCCGCTGATCCTCATGAACTACCCGCGCGAGATCAAGGCGTTCTACATGCGACTGAACGACGACGATCGGACGGTCGCCGCGATGGACGTGCTCGCGCCCGGCATCGGCGAGATCATCGGCGGCAGCCAGCGGGAGGAGCGCCTCGACGTGCTCGACCGGCGCATCGCCGATTCCGGCCTCGATCCGGCCGCCTACGGCTGGTACCGCGACCTGCGGCGCTACGGGACCGTCCCCCACGCCGGCTTCGGCCTCGGGTTCGAGCGCACCGTCGCCTATGTGACGGGCTTGTCCAACGTGCGTGATGTGATCCCATTCCCGCGAACGCCGGGCCACGCCCGGTATTAGTTACAGCGTGGCCAGCATCGCAACGACGACGGTCGCCATGACCGCCGTTGCTGCCCATCCGAGCACGCGCAGCCGGCGGGTGATCACGAATTCGCCCATCACGTCGGCGCGCTGCGCGAGCAGCATCATCACGGCCATGATGGGCACGGCGATGAATCCGTTGATGATGGCGCTCCAGAGGAGCGCCTTGATCGGGTCGACGCCCGAAAAGATGAGGACGACCCCGCCCAGCGTGGCGAACGACACCAGCGCATAGAACTCCCTCGCCTCGAAGAGCTGGCGGTCGAGCCCGGTTTTCCAGTCGAACGCCTCCGCGACGGCATACGCGGCCGAGCCTGCGAGCACCGGCACCGCGAGCATTCCGGTGCCGATGATGCCGGCGGCGAACAGGATGAACGTGAGTTCGCCGGCCAATGGCCGCAGGGCTTCTGCCGCCTGGGACGCCGTCTCGATCTCGGTGATGCCCGCGGCGTTGAGCGTCGAGGCGGTGCTGAGGATGATGAAATAGGCGACCAGGTTCGAGAAGCCCATTCCGATGTAGGTATCCCACTTGATGCGTCGCAGATGCCTGGCGGCCTGCGCGGCATCTTCCGGCGCGCCCTGTCGCTTCCCCACCGCGTCCTGCGCTTCCTGGGTGGCCTGCCAGAAAAAGAGATAAGGGCTAATCGTAGTGCCGAAGATGGCGACGATCATGGTGATCGAGGCCGAGTTGAAGGTGAAGGAGGGCATGAACGTTTGCACGGCCACCTGCTCCCAGGGGATGCGGACGGTGAATACCACCGCCACGTAGGCCAGCAGCGCCAGGGTGAGCCATTTCAGCAGCCGCACGTACTTCTCGTAGGGAATGAAGATCTGGAGCGCCAGCGACACCACCCCGCAGACCACCGCAAGGAGGTGCGCGCTTGCGCCGGTGATGAGCCGTAGCGCTTCGCCCATGGCGGCGATGTCTGCGGCGATGTTGATGGTGTTGGCGACGACGAGTAGCGCGATGATGGTGAGCAACACCGGCCGCGGGAACACCGCCCTGATGTTCGCCGCCAACCCCCTGCCCGTGAGGTGGCCGATCCGGGCGCTCACCATCTGGATGCCCACCATGAGGGGATAGGTGAACACCATCGTCCAGAGCATGTTGTAGCCGAACTGGGCACCCGCCTGAGAGTAGGTGGCGATGCCGCTTGGGTCGTCGTCCGCCGCCCCGCTGATCAAGCCCGGCCCGAGACTTTTCAAGGCTTCAGGTTGCTTCATCCACGCGATTGTCCCACCTGTATGCCCGATCCACTACAATTCGCCCCCCGATTCCTGCGTTTCGTCTCACCAGGCTGGCCAACCCATCGCGGTCCGGTCTACCCTCACGCATTCCTCCAATAAGGGCTCCTGCCCCATGGCTTACGGCAATCGCTTTGTTCTCTTCCTTGTCTTCGCGCTGGCCGCCTGCGCCAAGGCCCCGGAGACCGCCAAGAGTGGCGCCGAAACCGCCAAATCAGCTGCGCTCCTCCTCGCCACCGAGGATCTCCACACCGTCCGTAACAGCGCGCTCGCCTCGGGCCCGTCGATCACCGGATCGGTCCAGCCCGAGCGCCGGGCCGACTTGCGGGCCGAAGTCTCCGCGATCGTCCTCAAGGTGGTGAAGGAGAACGGCGACGCGGTGCGCCGCGGCGACCTGCTGGTGCAGCTCGACGACACCGCCATTCGCGACAGCCTCGCATCGGCGCAGGCCGCGAGCCGCAACGCCGCGCAGGCGCGCGAGCAGGCGCAGCGCCAGCTCGAGCGCATGACCACGCTGCGCGCCTCAGGCATGGCTTCGGTCCAGCAGCTCGACGACGCGGAGGGCCGGCGCAACGCCGCGCAGAGCGATTTCGAGGCCGCCAAGGCCCGCGGCGTGCTCGCGCAGCAGCAGATGCAGCGCACCGCGGTCCGCGCACCCTTCGACGGTGTGGTGACCGACCGCAAGGTCTCGCCCGGCGACACCGCGCAGATCGGCAAGGAGCTGGTCAAGGTGATCGATCCCAACAGCATGCGGTTCGAGGCGCTGATCTCCGCCGACCACGTGGGCGAGGTGAAGGTGGGCCAGCCGGTGCACTTCCGCGTGAACGGCTACGGCGACCAGGAATTCGCCGGCAAGGTGCGCCGCGTGAATCCCGCGGCCAACTCCACCACGCGCCAGGTCGAGGTGTTGGTCGACTTCGTGGGCGAGACGCAACCGAAGCTCGCCGGGCTTTATGCCGAAGGACGCCTCGAGACCCAGACCAAATCCAGCCTCACCATCCCGGCCACGGCGCTGGTGCGTGACGGCGACAAGACGTCCGCGTGGCGCGTGAAGGACAACAAGCTGCAGAAGGTGCCGCTCGCCATCGTCGAACGCGACGAACGCAGCGGCGACTACGTGCTCGCAAGCGGGCTCACCGAGGGCGACCAGGTGATCCGCCATCCGAACGCGCTCCTCAAGGAGGGCCAGGCGGTGGTGGCCGCGGGTCCGGCCAAGTCCTCGATGGTCGCCACCGGCGCGAGGCGCTAGCCATGTTGCTCTCCGACTTCAGCATCAAGCGGCCGGTCTCCACGGTCGTCATCATCATCGCGCTCATGTGCCTGGGCCTCCTCGCGTTGAAGAAGCTGCGCGTGAACCAGATTCCCGACGTCGAGCAGCCGGTGATGGTGGTCAACATCCCGTACCCGGGCGCCTCCCCGGAATCGGTCGAGCGCGAGATCGTGAACCGCGTCGAGAAGTCGCTGCAGAGCATCCCGCAGGTCTACCAGATCCGCTCGACCGCTTCGGAGAGCAACGCGAGCATCGTCATCATCTTCAACTTCAAGAAGAACATGGTCGAAGCTTCCGAGGAGATCCGCAACGCGATCGCGTCGGTGCGCCACAAGCTGCCGGTGGAGATGCGCGAGCCGATCCTGAGGCGCATCGATCCGTCGGCGCAGCCGATCATGCAGATGGCGCTCTCGGCCAAGAACCAGACCCACGCGGAGATCTCGCGCCTGGCCGAGGACGTGCTGGCCGACCGCTTCCGCGGCATCGACGGCGTGGCGGTGGTCAACGTGAACGGCGCGCTCAAGCGCGAGCTCTCGGTGCTGCTGCGCGCGGAAAAGCTGCGTGAGTACAACGTGTCGGTGACGGACGTGGTCAACGCGCTGCGCATGCAGAACACCACCGCGCCGGTAGGGCGGGTGAAGGGCGCGCTCGACGAGCAGAGCATCCGCCTCGTGGGCCGGATCGAGTCACCGCGGGAGTTCCAGGACATCGTCCTGAAGCGACGCGGCAACGAGGTGGTTCGCCTCGGCCAGGTGGCGACGGTCCAGGACGGATTCGCGGAGCTCTCGGGCTTCAGCCTCCGGAACGCGAATCCGAACGTCGGCATGTCCGTCACGCGCTCGCGCGATGCGAGCACCGTGACCGTCGCCAACAAGGTCCGCGAGACGCTCGAGGAGGTCAACAAGACGCTTCCGGCCGGCACCCGGCTCGAGGTGACCCAGGACGGCGGCGAGGATGCCGAGAGCAGCCTGCGCAACGTGATCGAGGCGCTGATCTTCGGGGCGGTGCTCACGATCTTCGTCGTCTACGCGTTCCTGAACTCGTGGCGCTCGACCCTCATTACCGCGCTCGCCCTGCCCACGTCGGTGATCGCGGCTTTCATCGCGGTGTGGGCGTGCGGCTTTACGCTCAACTTCATGACGCTGCTCGGCTTGTCGCTCGCCATCGGCGTGCTGATCGACGACGCCATCGTGGTGCGCGAGAACATCGTGCGCCACATGGAGATGGGGGAGGACCGCGTCACGGCGGCGCGCAACGGAACGGCCGAGATCGGCCTGGCGGTGATGGCGACCACATTCTCGATCATCGCGGTGTTCATTCCGGTCGCGTTCATGGGCGGGGGCGCCGGCGAGTGGTTCCGGCCTTTCGCCCTCACGGTGGCGACTTCGGTGCTGGTGAGCCTCTTCATCTCGTTCACGCTCGACCCGATGCTGTCGGCCTATTGGGGCGACCCGGTGGGCCATGCGCACCAGGAAAAGAAGGGCGTGAGCCGGGTGCTCGCCCGGTTCAACGCCTGGTTCGACCACCAGGCCGATCGCTACGGCAACCTGATCGCCTGGGCGCTGCACCACCGCAAGTGGATGGCGCTCATCGCGGGCATGAGCCTGGTCGCCGCCCTCGCGTTGCAGGCGACTGTAGGCGGCTCGAGCTTCCTGCCCGTGTCCGATGTCGGTACCGTGGCGATCGACGTGCGCACGCCCTCGTCGGCGAGCCTCGAGTACGCCAAGCTCAAGGTCGAGAAGGCGGCCGAGCTCGCGCGCACGATTCCCGAGACGAAGGCGACCAATACCTCGGTGTTCGCGGGCGGCGGGCGCGTCTACGTGGACATCGGCAAGAGCACCCAACGCGCCCGCTCGGCCGCCAATATCGCCGTCGAGCTGCGCGGCCACCTCGCGCGCATCGTGGGCGCCGAGTACACGGTGCTCGACGACATCAACAACGGCGTGAGGAAGCCGGTGCAGATCCAGTTCTCGGGGCCGGATTCGCGCCGCCTCATGGCGATCACCAGCGACTTCATGGAGAAGCTGAAGAAGGTTCCCGGCGCGGTCGACGTGGGGCTCTCGGAGCAGGCGCCGAAGGACGAGCTCCAGATCGAGCTCGACCGCGGCCTCGCCAATTCGCTCGGCATCTCGGTGGGCGACGCGGCGCAGGCGCTGCGCGTGGCCTTCGCCGGCGTGGAGGTCGGCGACTGGGTCGATCCCACGGGAGAGTCACGCGATGTGGCGGTGCGCCTGCACCCCGACGACCGCGTCGACGCTTCCAACATCGAGCGCCTGCCGATCGCGGTCTCGGGCAGCAACATGATGGTCCCGCTCGACCAGATCGCGACCATCACCATGGGCAAGGGTCCGGCGCAGATCCAGCACTCCGACGGCAAGCGGATGATCGCGGTCTCGGCCAACGCGCAGGGACGTTCGGCCGGCGAGGTCACCAACGACGCGCTGAAGATCGCGAAGCAGATCGAATTCCCCCCGGGCTACGGGCTCGAGCTGGGCGGGGCGTCGCGCGAGCAGAAGGAAGTGTTCTCCGAGATGGGGATCGCGCTGGTGATGGGCATCGCGCTCATGTACCTGGTGCTGGTCATGCAGTTCGGTTCGTTCACGGCGCCGCTGCCGGTGATGCTGTCGCTGCCGCTGTCCCTCATCGGCGTGGTCCTCGCCCTCCTCGCCACGCGCGGCACGCTGAACCTCATGAGCTTCATCGGCGTGATCATGCTGATGGGGCTGGTGGCCAAGAACGCGATCCTGCTGCTCGATTGCGCGCGCAAGGAGGAGGCGCAGGGCGTGGGCCGCGAGGAGGCGCTGATGCACGCCGGGCGCGTGCGCCTGCGCCCGATCCTGATGACCACGTTCGCGCTCATCGCCGGCATGATGCCGGTGGCGATCGGCCTGGGCGAGGGCGGCGAGTTCTACCGCCCCATGGCGATCGCCATCATCGGCGGCACGATCACCTCGACCATCCTCACGCTGCTGGTGGTGCCGACCTTCTACGACTCGATCGAGATCGCGCGCGACCGGGCGCTGGCCAAGTTCCACCGGCGCTCCGAGCGGTCCAACCCGTTCTTCGCGTTCGTCGCGACATTCGTCGAAGCGATCCTCACCCTGCTCGGCGTGCGCGCCGCCTACCGCGCGGTCGCGAAGTTCTCCCGCCGGAGGGAAGGCTCCCCTCCTGTTTTGGGAGAGGGTCACGTCGCAGTCGACAAACCCGCGGTGCAGCCCGGCGACTAGCCTCAGTGCTTCTTTGACGCCAACTTCGTGGCGATGAAATCCATCAGCCCCGGCGACAGGCAATCGTAGGGCTCCAGGCCGAGCTGCTTGAGCCGCGCGCGGACCGCGCCCATGTTCCCGGGGTCGGCCCCGGACTCGATGATCGAAGAGACGAAGGCCGCGAACCCCGGAGGCTCCCAGCCTTTGTCCGGCGAGAGCTCGGTATGGATGAAGTCGAAGCCGTACAGCGGATGCTGGGTATTGTCGATGCGACCGTACATGTGGACGCCGCAACCGGTGCAGGCATAACGCTTGATCGTCGCGCCCGGATCGAAGA
>JANMYH010000292.1:0-5927 GCA_031381925.1 Burkholderiales bacterium
GGACGCCCCGACGTGCGAGTGATCGCGCAGGGCGGCGACGGCGGCACTACCGACATCGGGTTCGGCTGCCTGTCGGGGATGTTCGAGCGCAACGACGACGTGCTCTACATCTGCTACGACAACGAGGCCTACATGAACACGGGCGTGCAGCGCTCGAGCGCCACCCCGCCCACGGCGCGCACCGCCACCACGCCGGCGATGGGGCCGCATCCGGGCAACGTCTTCGGCACCGGCAAGAACGTGCCACTGATCGCCATGGCGCACCGCATCCCCTATGTCGCGACCGCGAGTGTGGCCAACCTGCGCGACCTGGAGGCGAAGGTGACCCACGCCATGGGGATCCGAGGCGCGCGCTATATCCACATCTTCGTGCCGTGTCCGCTGGGGTGGGGATCCGCCCCCGAGGACACCATCAACATCGCGCGCCTCGCGATCGAGTGCGGGCTTTTTCCGCTATTCGAGGCGCACCACGGCAAGGTCACGTCGCGCACCAGCATCCGCCGGCAGGTGCCCGTGACCGATTACCTCAAGCGCCAGAAGCGCTTCGCGCACCTCTTCGGCAACGCGCCCGACCTGGGCCGCATCGCGCAGCTCCAGCAGATGGCCGACCAGAACATCGCCGACTTCGGCCTGCTCGAGGCCTCCCTCCCCCTCGGGCGCCCAGCGAGCGGAGCGTGGCGTGGGGAAGGGCCGGGGACAGACTAATGGACAAGCCCTTCGCGATCACCCTGGACCCCGGCTCGAGCCTTGCCAACAAGACCGGCGCCTGGCGAACCAAGCGACCGCTCTACGTGGACCGCCTTCCGCCGTGCAACCACGCGTGCCCCGCGGGCGAGAACATCCAGGGCTGGCTCTTCCACGCGGAGTCGGGCAACTACGAGACCGCGTGGCGCGTGCTCACCGAGGACAACCCGCTGCCCGCCATCATGGGGCGCGTGTGTTACCACCCGTGCGAGACCTCGTGCCACCGCGGGCAGCTCGACGAGTCGGTGGGCATCAATTCCGTCGAGCGCTTCCTCGGCGACGAGGCGTTGAAGCAAGGCTGGAAATTCGCAGTGCCCGAAGTGGCCACCGGCAAGCGCGTGCTCGTCGTAGGCGCGGGCCCCTCGGGGCTTTCGGCCGCCTACCACCTGCGCCGCCTCGGCCACGGCGTGAAGATCGTGGACGCGGGTCCCTTCGCCGGCGGGATGATGCGCTACGGCATCCCGAAGTACCGGCTGCCGCGCGACATTCTCGAGGGCGAGGTGCAACGCATCCTCGACATGGGTGTGGAACTCGAGCTCAATAGCAAAGTCGATCACATCGTCGAGACGATGGAGGCCGGCGAATTCGACGCGGCGTTCCTCGCGGTCGGTGCGCACATCGCCAAGCGCGCCTACATTCCCGCGGGCGAGGCCGCGCGCATCCTCGACGCGGTCGCGGTTCTGCGCAGCATGGAGGGCGAAGACCCGCCCATGCTCGGCCGGCGCGTCGTGGTGTACGGCGGCGGCAACACCGCGCTCGACGTGGCGCGGACCGCGAAGCGCCTCGGCGCCACCGAGGCGATCATCGTTTACCGCCGCACGCGCGAGAAGATGCCGGCGCACGATTTCGAGGTGCAGGAAGCCCTCGAGGAGGGCGTGCTGATCAAGTGGCTGTCCACGATAAGTCACATGACAGACGCGGGGACGCTCACCGTGGAGAAGATGGCGCTCGACGACAAGGGCTTCCCGCAGCCCACCGGAGAGCTGGAGACGCTCGAGGCCGACTCCCTGGTGCTGGCACTGGGGCAGGACGTGGACCTGGGCCTGCTGGAGGGCGTCCCGGGCCTCGAGATCAAGGACGGCGTCGTCCAGGTGGCCCCGAACATGATGACCGGGCACGCGGGCATCTTCGCCGGCGGCGACATGGTGCCCTCCGAGCGCACGGTGACGGTCGGCGTGGGCCACGGGAAGAAGGCGGCGCGCCACATCGACACGTGGCTGAAGGGCGAGGCCTACCAGGCGCCGCGCAAGCACGAGGTGGTGAGCTTCGAGCAGCTCAACACCTGGTACTACTCCGATGCACCCCGGACGTTGCGCCCGATGCTGGAGATCGCGCGGCGCAGCTCCACCTTCGACGAGGTCGTGCACGGCCTCGATGAAACCACGGCGCTCTTCGAGGCGCGCCGCTGCCTGTCGTGCGGCAACTGCTTCGAATGCGATAACTGCTACGGCGTGTGCCCGGACAACGCGGTGATCAAGCTGGGACCGGGGAAGCGCTTCGAATTCAACTTCGACTACTGCAAGGGTTGCGGCATCTGTGTGGCCGAATGCCCGTGCGGAGCGATCAAGATGGTGCCCGAGACGACCTGAGCGTCCGGCGCGCCCAAGGAGAAGTCATGTTGCAAGCGAATGTGGGAAATCCGGGGACCTCGGGCGTGCGCGGCGTGGGTGTGTTGCGCGACCCGGCCCTCAACAAGGGAACGGCCTTCACCGAAGTCGAGCGCGACGCGCTCAACCTGCGCGGGCTGCTGCCGCCGCACGTGTCCTCGCAGGCCGACCAGGTTGCGCGCGTGCTGGAGAACTTTCGGCGCAAGTCCACCGACCTGGAGAAGTTCATCGACCTCGCGGCGCTGCACGATCGCAACGAGGCGCTCTTCTTCCGCATCCTGATGGACCACCCCGACGAGATGACGCCAATCGTCTACACGCCGACGGTGGGCCTCGCCTGCCAGCAGTTCGGCCACATCTTCCAGCGCCCGCGGGGCATCTTCGTGAGCGCGAACGACCGTGGGCGCGTGGCCGACGTGCTTGCCAACTGGCCGAACCGCGACGTGAAGATCATCGTGGTGAGCGACGGCGAGCGCATCCTCGGCCTGGGAGACCTCGGCGCCAACGGCATGGGCATTCCCGTGGGCAAGCTCGCGCTCTATACCGCGTGCGCGGGCGTTCCCCCCGAGGCGACCCTGCCGGTGCTGCTCGACGCGGGCACCAACAATCCGCAGCTGCTTGCCGATCCGCTGTATATCGGTCTGCACGAGAAGCGCCTCGAAGGCGAGGAGTACGACGCCCTCGTGGAGGAGTTCGTGACCGCGGCGCACGCGACTTTCCCGGGGGTGGTGATCCAGTTCGAGGACTTCGCCAACCACAACGCGTTTCGCCTGCTGCAGAGGTATCGCGACCGCATTCCCACCTTCAACGACGACATCCAGGGCACCGCGGCGGTGGCGCTCACGGGAATCCTTTCGGCCTTGCGCATCTCCGGGGGGAAGCTCGGCGAGCAGACGCTGCTCTTCCAGGGCGCGGGCGAAGCGGCCACCGGCATCGCGGACCTCGTGGTCGGGGCGATGGTGGCCGAGGGCCTTCACGAGGCCGAGGCACGCAAGCGCTGTTGGCTCTTCGACTCCCACGGCCTGGTGGTGAAGTCCCGCGCCGGCCTTGCCGAGCACAAGCTTCCCTATGCCCACGATGCAGCGGGCGCCGACACGCTGCTCGCGGCGGTGAACGCGGTGAGGCCGACCGCCATCCTCGGGGTCGCGGCCGTCGGCGGCGCATTCACCCGGGAGATCGTGGAGACGATGTCCGCGATCAACCCGGCGCCGATCATCTTCGCGCTCTCCAACCCGACCTCCAAGTCCGAATGCACGGCCGAGCAGGCTTACCTGTGGTCCGAGGGGCGCGCCCTCTTCGCATGCGGCTCCCCGTTCGCTCCCGTGGAGGTGGGTGGCAAGCGCTTCGTGCCGCGGCAGTGCAACAACTCGTATATCTTCCCCGCCATGGGCCTTGCGGCGATCGCTACCGGCGCCACGCGCGTGACCGAGCCGATGTTCATGGTGGCCGCGCGTACGCTGGCCGAGCAGGTGACGCAGGCCGACCTCGACCAGGGCAGCCTTTTCCCGCCGCTGAAGGACATCCGCGAGGTCTCCGCGCGCATCGCGGCGGCGGTGGCCGCCGTGGCGTTCCGCGAGAAGCTGGCGCGCGTTCCCCAGCCGGCCGACATCCTCGCCTTCGTGAAGGCGCAAATGTACGAACCCAGCTACGCCCCCACCCGGGCCATCGTGCCGTGATCGACCAGGCGCTGGATGCGACGCTGCGCAAGCACCCGTTCGTCGAGGGGTTCGAGCCGGCGCACGTGGACAAGCTCGCGTCGCTCGCCAACAGCGTGTCATTCGAGCGCGACCATGTGGTTTTCCACGAAGGCGACGAATGCCCCGAGTTCTACATGATCGTCTCGGGGACGATCGCCCTCGAGATCGAGGAGCCCGGCCATACCCTCCGGGTGCAGACGCTCGGCGCCGGAGACGAGCTCGGGTGGTCAGCGCTGCTGATGGGCAGCGGCAAGCATTTCCAGGCGCGGGCGCTGGAGCGCGCGGAGGTGCTTGCATTCGACGCCCTCGCGCTGCTCTCCGCCTGCAAGCAGGATGCCGCTTTCGGATTCGCCCTGATGCACCGGCTGTTGGGCGTCGTTGCCGGCCGCCTGCAGGCCACCCGGCTGCAAGTCCACGACATGTATTCACCGGTCGCGAAGCGGGCGGGGACCTGATATCGCGCGGACACTTGACTTGGCTCAAGGGCCTTACAAAGGCGGGGAATAGCCTGAAGGGACTAACCTGAGGGTCGTTCCCATGCTCAAAGTGAAACTGCTCGCGCTGGCCACCATCGCCGCGCTTCCGCTCGCAATCTCCGCCTACGCCGCCGACACGCTCGTCGCCGCCAAGGTCGCAAAGCCGCCCAAGCTCGCCGCGACAGCAGCCGATCCCGCGTGGGCCAAGGCCAAACCGCTCAAGGTGGAGCTCTTCGGGGGCGCGAATTTCAAGGACGGCGGCACCAACGCCGTGCTCAAGGCCGTGTACAGCGGCGACACGTTCTACCTGCTCGTGCAGTACGACGACCCGACCGAGTCGGTGCGACGCAGCCCGTTCCAGAAACAGGCGGACGGCACGTGGAAGATGGTGAAGGATCCCGACGACGCAGGCGGGGACAACAACAAGTACTACGAGGACAAGCTCGGCATCATCTGGAACATCAACGACTCGATCAAGGGCTTCAACGACCAGGGCTGCATGGTCGCGTGCCACCTGGGCGAGGGCAAGCCGTTCGGGAACAAGTACACCGTGAGCGAGGGCGAGTTGGGCGACATGTGGCACCTGAAAATGATCCGCACCGGCTACATCGGCCAGCTGGACGACGGCTACCTCGATCACACGCGCGCCGACAAAGAGAAGTCCCCCAACGCGGGCCGCAAGACCGACCCGAAAACGGCCGGCGGTTATACCGACCTGAAGCTGGTGGACGGCAAGCCCGAGTTCATGGACAAGAGCGGGTTGCCGGCGCGCGAGCTCGCACCCGTGAAGGTAGCGAGCGTGGGAAAGAGCGCACCGTCCGCGATCGGCACGACGTACTACCTGCGTGAAGAGAACAAGGTGGCCTTCGACGACAGCAAGTTCAAGCCAGGCGACGAGGTGGCCTCGATCTCCGTGGCGCCGTTCGTCGGCGACCGCGGCGACGTGGCAGTCGCGGCGGCCTGGAGCAAGGGCAAGTGGACGATGGTGATGGCCCGCAAGCTCGTGACCGGGAGCAAGTACGACGTGCAGTTCGACAACCTGGACGGCACCTACACATTCGGGCTCGCCACGTTCGACAACGCGCAGGTCCGCCACGCGATGCAGAACGGGGCGCTCAAACTGAAGTTCGCGAAATAGCCCGCATGCGCCGCCTGGCGGGAATCGCGGCGGCGGTCTTCGGCTGCGCCGCCCTCGCGACCGCGGCCGCGGGTATGGCGAAGGCCGAATACAAGGCGGGGCGCGCGCGCATCGCCGCCGAGTACCAGGCCGATCGCCAGAAGTGCGGTGCGCACCTCGGCCATGCCACGGAGCTATGCGTCGTTCGGGCTCGCGGCGCGCAGGAGGTTGCGCGGGCCGAGCTGGAAGCGGCCTACAAGCCCAGCCCACGCAGCAACTACGATGC
>JANMYH010000323.1:0-4602 GCA_031381925.1 Burkholderiales bacterium
ATCAGGCCGGTGACGCTCACGATCGAGCCGAGCAGCACCATGCCGCCCCAGAACCACGCCTTCTCCCCGCCATTGAAGCGCCCGGACGGGACCTCTTCCTTGCCGAACATCCCGCCCAGCTTCACGAGCCAGGTGAAATCCGCGGAGGTGACGAGGTTGTCCTTCACGTAAATCAGGAACATCACCACCAGCGAGAAGATGAAGAGCGGACCCACGAAGTTGTGGATGTTCTTCGAGACGATGGTGAGCCACGAGAAGCCGGTGTACCCCAGCCACGGCAGGATGATGTGCTTGCCCCACAGGATCACGACGCCGGTCATCGCGAGAAACACGAAACTGATCGCCATGGTCCAGTGCGAGACGCGCTCGACCGCGTTGAAGCGCTCGATCAGGCGGCCGGTGGGCTGGCCATGCAGCCGGATCGTGCCCTTGATCAGGTAGAAGATCGCGATCGCCGCCAGCACGATCACCAGGAGCCATCCGCCGAGGCGCGTGAGCGGCCCGTTGCGGAACTCGCGCCATTCACGCCCCGCGCCCTGGATCAGGCGGTTCGTGTCCACTCCCGGAACCGAGGCGTACTGCGGACGCTCGCTCGCGGCATCCCAGGAGGGCGGGTTGTTCCATCCCGGAATCGCGGTGGATCCCGCGGCAGGCTTCGGCGCGGCCGTTTGGGGCGCGACCGGCACCTTGCCCGCGTCTTTCGTCGGCGCGGTGGTCGGGGGCGTCGGTGACGTCTGTGCGTCGGCCACCATGGGAAGCACCAGCGCGGCGCCCAGGATCAGGGCGGCCACGAGGCGCGCTCGAGCTTTCAGCATGGGATCTCCTCCTCTATCGCTCTTATTTGGTCTTGCCGTCGCCAGTGCGGATGTACTCGTTCTGGTAATCCGCCCGCTTGGCGAGCGACTGCTCGTACTTCTGCTTGTCGCCCTTGAACGCGTCGCCGGCATAGGACTTGGTGTCCTCCTTGCCGGCGTAGGGCTTGGCGGCATCCTGGGGAATCTCGCCGCAGGCGGCGAGCGCCAGCGCGGCAAGCGGCGTGGCGAGGAGCATCTTCATGTCTTCGCTCCCGCGTGGGCCGAGACCTTGCTGCTCTCCTTGTAGGCCATCGCCCAGCCCCAGATCTCTTCACCCTTGCCGCGCGTGAGCACGCGCGTCTTGTAGATCGTGGTGATGACCGGCGCGTCCCCCGCCAGCAGCGCCTTGGTCGAGCACATCTCCGCGCACGCCGGGAGCTTCCCCTCGGCGAGGCGGTTGCGCCCGTACTTGCGGAATTCCTCGACCGAGTGGTCCACCTCGGGTCCGCCCGCGCAGAAGGTGCACTTGTCCATCTTGCCGCGCAGGCCGAAGGCGCCCGCCTGCGGGAATTGCGGCGCGCCGAACGGGCACGCGTAGAAGCAGTAGCCGCAGCCGATGCACAGGTCCTTGTCGTGCAGGACCACTTGATCCTCGGTGCGGTAGAAGCAGTCGACCGGGCACACCGCCATGCAGGGGGCGTCGGTGCAATGCATGCACGCCACCGAGATGGAGCGCTCGCCGGGCACGCCGTCGTTCACGGTCACCAGGCGGCGGCGGTTCACGCCCCAGGGTATCTCGTGCTCCTGCTTGCAGGCGGTCGCGCAGCCGTTGCACTCGATGCAGCGCTCGGCGTCACAGATGAATTTCATTCTGGCCATGATGTTCTCCTGGGTCCGTTCGTCAGGCGCGCTCGATGTTGCAGAGCGTCGTCTTGGTTTCCTGCATCATGGTGACCGAGTCGTACCCGTAGGTCGTCGCGGTATTCACCGCCTCGCCGCGCACGATCGGCGCGGCGCCCTCGGGGTACTTGTCGAGCAGGTCCTTGCCCTGCCACCACCCTGCGAAGTGGAATGGCATCCAGCTGGTTCCCGGGCCCACGCGCTCGGTGACCAGCGCGCGCACCTTGAGTTGCGCGCCGGTGGGGCTCTTCACCCACACCCAGTCCCAGTACTTGATGCTGCGATCGGAGGCGTCCTTGGTGTTGATCTCGACGAACGCCTCCTGCTGCAGCTCGGCAAGCCACGGGTTGGAGCGCGTCTCGTCGCCGCCGCCTTCGTACTCGACCAGCCGGCCCGAGCTGAGGATCAGCGGGTACTTCTCGTGCACCTTGTCGTTGACCGCCTTCTGCTGCACGGTCTTGTAGAGGGTCGGCAGGCGCCAGAAGGCCTTCTTGTCGTCGTGGGTCGGATATTTCGCCACCAGGTCGGGACGCGGGCTGTAGAGCGGCTCGCGGTGTTGCGGAACGCCGTCGGGGAAGTTCCAGACCACCGCGCGCGCCTTGGCGTTGCCCCAGAAATGCGTCTGGTGGTTGACCATGCACACGCGCTGGATGCCGCCCGACAGGTCGGTCTTCCAGTTCTTGCCTTCGGCCGCGGCCTGTTCCTCGGGCGTGAGCTCGCTCCACCAGCCGAGCTTCTTCATGAGCACATGGTCGAACTCGGGGAAGCCGGTGGTGATCTCGGAATCCTTGGAGTGGGACCCGTCCTCGGCCAAAAGGCTCACGCCGTCCTTGGTGATGCCGAAGTTGGCGCGGAAGCAGCCGCCCCCATCCATCATCTTGAGGTCGGTGCGATACAGCACCGGCGAGCCGGGGTGCTTGATCGCGGCGGTGCCGTAGCAGGGCCACGGCAGGCCGAAATAGTCCCCGTTGCAGTCGTACCCGTTCTCCTTGTCGACGGTCGGCTTCATGCAACGCAGCGTCTTGGGATCGAACGCCGCCATGTTGCGCATGTGCGCCTTGAGGCGCTCCGGAGTCTGCCCGGTATAGCCGATGGTCCAGTTGCCGGCGTTGATCTCCTTCGTCATGTCCTCGACCAGCGGTTCGTCCCAGCCGGTCTTGTCCTTGACCAGCTTGATGTTCTTCACGAACTCGGCGCCGTAGCCGAACTTCTTTGCCAGGGCATACATGATGGTGTGGTCGGGCTTGGACTCGAACAGCGGCTCGATCACCTTCTCGCGCCACTGGATCGAACGGTTGGACGCGGTCACCGACCCTGAAGTCTCCATCTGGGTAGCCGCCGGCAGCAGGTAGACGCCGTCCTTGCGGTCGGGCATCGCGGAAGCCGCGGTCGGATACGGGTCGATGATCACCATCAGGTCGACCTTCTCCATCGCCTGCTTCATCTCAAGGCCGCGCGTCTGCGAGTTGGGCGCGTGGCCCCAGTAGACGACCGCGCGCAGGTTGCTGTCCTGGTCGATCAGCTCGTTCTTCTCGAGCACCCCGTCGATCCAGCGCGACACCGTCATGCCGGGCTTCTCCATCATCGCCTTGGAGGCGAAGCGGCCCTTCATCCACTCGTAGTCGACGCCCCAGACCTTGCACCAGTGCTTCCACGCGCCTTCGGCGATGCCGTAGTAGCCGGGCAGCGAGTCCGGATTCGGGCCCACGTCGGTGGCGCCCTGCACGTTGTCGTGTCCGCGGTAGATGTTGGCGCCACCGCCCGACACCCCGATGTTGCCGAGGGCGAGCTGCAGGATGCACGAGGCCCGGACGAACGCGTTGCCGATCGAGTGCTGGGTCTGGCCCATGCACCAGATGATGCTGGAGGGCTTGTTCGTGGCGAACGTCTCGGTCGCCGCGTACAGGTCCGCCTCGGACACGCCGGTGACCTCGGTCACCTTGTCGGGCGTCCACTTGGCCATCACCTCGGCCTTGATCTTGTCCATCCCGTAGACGCGGTCGTTGATGTACTGCTGGTCCTCCCAGCCGTTCTTGAAGATGTGGTGCAGCATGCCGAAGAGCAGCGCCACGTCGGAGCCGGACCGGAAGCGGATGTACTGGTCGGCCTTCGCTGCGGTGCGGGTGAAGCGCGGGTCGGCCACGATGACCTTGGCGCCGGTCTCCTTGGCGTGCAGCGCATGCAGCATCGACACCGGGTGCGCCTCGGCGGCGTTGGAGCCGATGAAGAACATGCACTTGGTGTTCTGCAGGTCGTTGTACGAGTTGGTCATCGCACCGTAACCCCAGGTGTTGGCCACGCCCGCGACGGTGGTCGAGTGGCAGATGCGCGCCTGGTGGTCCATGTTGTTGCTGCCGAACATGGACACGAACTTGCGGAACATCTGCGCCTGCTCGTTGTTGTGTTTCGACGAGCCGATCCAGAAGACCGCGTCGGGACCGCTGTCCTTGCGGATCGCGAGCAGCTTGTCGCCGATCTCGTTGATCGCCTGCTCCCACGAGATGCGCTTGTACTTGCCGCCCTCGAGCTTCATCGGATACTTGAGGCGGTGCGAATGCTCGGTCATCCCGTGCTCGCGGATGGAGGCGCCCTTGGCGCAATGCGCGCCCATGTTGATCGGGGAGTCGAACACCGGCTCGTGGCGCACCCACACGCCGTCGGTGACGACCGCGTCGATCGCGCAGCCCACCGAGCAGTGCGTGCAGACCGTTCGCTTGACCTCGGTCTTGCCGGTCTTCGCCTGGGCGCGAGCCTCGCCGATCATGTTGAGCGGCAGCTGCGAGGCGAACGCGGCGGCGCCCGCGGTGATGCCCGTGCCCTTGAGGAACGTGCGACGGTCGACGGTCCTCGCGGCGAGCGAATTGACCGCGCGGGCGAGCGGGTTGACCGGCTGGACCTGACCTTCGGA
>JANMYH010000359.1:0-6579 GCA_031381925.1 Burkholderiales bacterium
CGCACGTTCGAATCGTGTCGGGCGCGCCAATTGAATACCTCGCTTGTCGCGGCAACCTCCGCGTTCCTCTTCCTCGCCCCGTTCGCCGGCAGCGCGGGGCTGCGCGCGGGAACGCTCATCCTCGCCGCGCTGCTGCTCGCCTCGAGGGCGCGCGCGATGGGCCCCGAGATGCGACGCTTTCCCCGCGTCATCCTGGCTGGTTTCGCCGCATGGGCAGGGCTCGCAGCGCTGTCGCTCGCGTGGAGCGTGGCGCCCGGTTACACCCTGGGTGAGCTGCGTGCCGAGATCTTCTATCCGGCGCTCGCCCTCGGCGTGTTCTTCCTCGCCGCGGCCCGCGACGCTTCGCGATGGCGACCCTGGTGGGCGGCGCTGCTCGCGGGTTCGGCCACCATGTTCGCGGGCCTCGTGCTGCAGGATTTCCTGCCGTTCGCGCTCACGCGCCATTCGGTGCTCGAGCAGCGCGGGCCCTGGTCCACGCACCTCGTCCTGATCGCGCCGCTGCTGTTCGTGCTGGGATGGCCGCGCCCCTGGGGCGAGGAGCGAGCCGCCTGGGTGCAGGCGAGCGCCCTCGCGGTGCTGCTGGTCGCCGCGTGGGAGACCCACAACCGCATGGTGTGGATCGCCTTTGGCGTGCAGCTGGTCGTGGTGATGGCCGTGTGGCGAACGGCCCCTGCGATGGCGCCGACGCGCATCCGCGACCTGCGACGCATGACCGTTGCCGCCGCGTTGGTGGTCTGCGCTGCGTTCGCCGGCGCCCTGGTGGAGCGCAACGAGCGCTTCTTCGGCGCCCAGGCGCCGGTGCTCACCAGCTTCGAGCGCGACCTGCGCCCCAGGATCTGGTCGACCGCGGTGGAGCAATGGCGCGCGGCGCCGTGGATCGGGCATGGCTTCGGACGCGAGATCGTGGCGGGGGCATTCACGCCGCTCACCCCGCGCGTCGCCGATCATCCGGAGATTCGCCATGCGCACAACGTCTTCCTGGACGTGGCGATCGAGATGGGCGTGGTGGGGCTCGCCACGTTCGCGGCGCTGCTCTTCTTCCTGTTACGGGAGTACCGCGGGTTCCTGCGCCGGCCCGAGGTCGCCCCGCTCGGGGTGCTGGGGATCACGCTCGTCGCCGGATTCATCGTGAAGAACCTCACCGACGACTTCATGCACCGCCACAACGCGCTCGTCTTCTGGGCGCTCAACGGGATGCTGCTGGGACTGGGATGCGCCGCGCGGCGCGACCGCGAACCGTAGTCGCTAGGACCCGCCGCTGCCGCCTGCCGCGCGCGCCGGGGGAACCGCGGTGAGCTTGGGACGCACCTGCGACTGGTACTCGGGCACCCAGCGCTTCAGGTCGCGGCGCACTTCGGAATCGCCGGGAATGCGCTCGGCGGCGCGCAGCCATTCGAGCAGGCCCTGGAGCCAGTCCGGGTCGACCTCGCGCGCCTTCGCGATGCGCAGCTTCGGGTGCGGCGTGGGCCGCGTGTGCTCGTCGTCGGCGAGCAGCTCCTCGAAGAGCTTCTCCCCGGGGCGCAGCCCGGTGTAGACGATGCGGATCTCGGTCTCCGAGAGCTCCGAGAGGCGGATCATGTCGCGCGCAAGGTCCACGATCTTGACCGGCTCGCCCATGTCCATCACGAAGATCTCGCCGCCCAGGCCCATGCTGCCGGCCTGCAGCACCAGCTGCGCGGCCTCGGGAATCGACATGAAGTAACGCACCATCTCCGGGTGCGTGACGGTGACCGGCCCGCCCTTGTCGATCTGCTCCTGGAACTTCGGGATCACGCTGCCCGCGCTGCCGAGCACGTTGCCGAACCGCACCATCTCGAATCGCGTGCTGCTCTCGGCCTGGAGCGTCTGGCAGACCATCTCCGCGAGCCGCTTGGTCGCACCCATCACGTTGGTGGGATTCACCGCCTTGTCGGTGGAGACGAACACGAACTTCTTCACGCCGTAGTCGATCGCGGCGCGCGCGACCACATAGGTGCCGAGCACGTTGTTCTGCACCGCCTCCCACGCGTTGGCTTCCTCCATCAGCGGCACGTGCTTGTAGGCGGCCGCGTGGAACACGAGGGCGGGAGAGTATTGGTGCATCGCCTGGTTCACGCGCCGCGCGTTCTTGATGTCGCCCACGACGCTCGCCACCGGCATCTCGGGGAATGCCTCGCGCAGCTGCTCGTCGACGCGGTACATGGCGTACTCGTTCATCTCGAAGAGCACCAGCATCGCCGGCTCGTAGGCCGCGATCTGGCGGCAAAGCTCGGCGCCGATCGAGCCGCCCGCGCCGGTCACCATGATCACCTGGCCGGTGATGAGGTCGTGCAGTTGCGCGTCGTCGAGCGTCACCGGCTCGCGCTTCATCAGGTCCTCGACCGCGACCTTGCGAATGCGGGCACCCGACCCCTTGCCCTGGACGACGTTGTTGAGCGTCGGCACCGTCATCACCGTGACGGCGGCGCGCTTGCAGATCTCGACCACGCGCCTGCGGACCTTGTAGGGCACCGACGGCATCGCGATGATCGCGTGGCGCAGCTTCAGGCGCTGGGCGAAGCGCGGGAGATCGTCGAGGGCGGCGATGACTCGCACGCCGTGCAGCAGCCGTCCGTGCTTCTTCTTGTCGTCGTCGAGGAGGCCCACCACGCGCCACTCGTGGCTGCGCGACAGCTCCTTCACCAGGCCGACCGCGGCGTCGCCGGCGCCCATGATCACCACCGGCGTGCCCTGCTCGCCGCCGCGGCCGTAGAGCGACCACTCCTTGAAGGAGCGGAAGCCCATGCGCGAGAGCGACATCAGGGCGATCAGGAAGAGCGGATAGAGCAGGTACTCGCGCCAGCCGAGGCTCGCATCGAACCCTGCCACGCGCAACGCCCCCGAGATGATCACCGTCCCGGTGAGCGCGGAAAACACGATGCGCTGGATGTCCGGCAGGCTGGTGTAGCGCCACACACCCTGGTAGACGCCGAAGAAAACGTTCACCGTCACCTGCAGCGGCGCCGCGATCGCGAACACCGCGACCAGAGCCTGCGCGTGGTCCGCGTCGAGGCCTGCGGCGTTGAGCAGCGATGCGGCCGCGAGCATCGCCAGCACCAGGGCGAGCCCATCGTGGAGGGCGGCTCCGAGCGGACGGAGGTCGAATTGCATGGATTTCATCGCGGCTTCCAGGGCGAGCGGAAGAAACTCATTGCGCCGGATTCGCCATTTTTCTTGTTGAGCGATGGATTGCGGTGAGGATCAGGGCGTAGGCGACCGCCCAGAAAAAAATTATACCGCATTGCAACATGAAGCCGGAAATCCGCAGGAGGAGGGCACTGCCCGCGCACGCGATCATCAGGGCGCAGGCCGCGGCCGCGAGGCGCCGGCGCGGCCACCCGGAGAGCGCGAGGCGCTGGTAATAGTGGTCGCGGTGCGCCCGCCAGAAGGGCTCGCCGCGTGCGATGCGGCGCAGCAACGTGGCGGTCGCGTCCACCGCGAAGGGCGAGAACACCAGCAGCGGAAATGCGAGGCTCCACGCGCCCGAGTGGGCTCCATGCATCCCGAGGGCGGCGGCCAGGAAGCCCAGGGGGATCGATCCCGCGTCGCCGAGGAAGGCGCGGGCCGGCGGAAAGTTGTGGGCGAGGAATCCTGCGCTGGCCGAGGCCAGCACGGACGACACGAGCGCGAGCCCTGCTTGTCCCGCCGACGCCGCGGCAATCGCATAGGTCGCGAATCCCACGACGGCCATGCCGCCCGCGAGCCCGTCGGCGCCGTCCATGAAATTGAAAGCATTCGTGGCCCACACCATGGCCACGACCAGGACGGCCGCTGCCGCCCAGGAGAACCCCGCCCACGGGTCCCCAGCGCCCGGCCAGGATCCCATCGCGGCCACCCAGACCGACGCCGCCGCGGCATGCGCGCCCAGGCGCACCGCCACCGGCAGGCTGCGCAGGTCGTCCGCTAGCGAGGCCAGCGCGAGTCCCAGCGCGCATCCGAGTGTCAAGGCAAACGGCCGCGTCGATTGGAGGAACGCAAAGGGCAGCGTCGACGCGACGATGGCGAGGCCGCCGACCCGGGGTGTGGGCACGGCGTGCAGCGAGCGCTCGTTCGGATGGTCGGCCAGCCGCGTGGACCACGGCGTGCGCAGCAGGACCGCAATGGCAGCCCACGAAACCAGCGCGGGTGCGAGCAAGGCGACGAGCCACTCCCCGGTCACGGCCGAGCCCCCGCGCGGTAGTCACGCACCATCTCCCCGATCGCCTGATCCATAGGGACCGCCGCCACCCATCCCAGTTCCCGCTCGGCAGCCGACGGATCTCCTTCGAGCCCGCGCGTGAGGCGACGCGCCTTGTCCCCCTGGCCGAACACGGCGGCCGCGGTCTCGATCGCCTTTGCAGGAACCGGAAATAGGCGCGCCGGGCGCCCGAGGGCCGCGCGCATCCCGCGCACCAGGTCGGCGGTAGACACGCCGCGTGCATGGGCGCCGATGTAGGTGCGCCCGGATGCGTGCGGGCTCTCGGCACACGCGATGAGAAGGCGCGCGAGGTCGTCGACCTGCACGAAGCTCCGCAGCGCCGCGAGCGAAGCGAAGGGCAACGGCCAGGGCGTGTCCGCGAGGCGCAGGAGTGCGGCGAGGTTCGCCCGGGCGCCGGGACCGTGGACCAGGGGCGATCGCACGATCACGACAGGCAGTCCGGTGGACGCGCTGACCTGCGTGAGCGCTTGCTCCGCAGCCCATTTCGAGCGTGCATAGGGATCCTGCGGGCGCGGCGCATCGGCTTCCGAGAAGGGCCGGCCGGGACTTTCCTCGCCGTGGACCTTGATCGAGCTGAGGAAGACCAGTCGCCGCGCGCCTTCACGCGCCGCGGCCAACGCGAGCGCGTGCGCCTTGTCCGCGTTGTCCGCCTGGAAGAGTGCCGCGTGTGCGCCGGGCGCGTGCACCCGCGCCGCGAGGTGAAAGATCGTCGCCCCCTGGAGATTCGTCGCGTCGAGGCACTCTTTCCAGTCGGGCGCTCCGAAGCGCAGCGTATCGACGGAGGCCGAAAGGCGCGCGCACAGCACGCGGCCGACGAATCCGGTCGCGCCGGTCACCACGACGCGGTGGAGTGGCTCGGGCATTCGGGGCTCTCAAAGCAAAACGGGCATCCCCTCTGGAATGCCCGTCGTTGCAGTACGAGGACGACTTAGATGCAGTCCGTCGGGTGCCGAACGAGCAGGGTGGTCGAAGAGGTGCCATCGGTCAGGACCACCGTCGAGGACACCGTCGGAGGAACCGGCGTCACACCCGCGCTCGGGGCATTGAACGTGACCGACACGGTACGGCTCGCGGTTGTCACGTTGAGGTTCGGATCGGTCGTCGAGGCGCTGATCGTCGCGGTCGCCGCGCCACCGGCCACGACCGCCGAGCCGGTCGGGGCCGTGCAGGTGAGCGTCAGCGACGCCGGGATCGCGCGCAGCGGGGGCGGCGGCGGATCGGTCGTGCCGAGCTCCGTGGTGATGGTCACGGTGCCGCGTGCGAGCCGCGCGTCGGTCACGATGATGGTCGCATTCGAAAGGCACGTATTGGGATCGTTCACGCTGAAGGTGAAGCGGCCCGGCTGCGCGTCGGTCGAGGCCGGTGTTACGGTGACTTGGGCGAATGAGCTTACCGCCGTATACGGGGGCAGGCCGTCGAAGACCAGGAACTGCGCGCTCCCCGTGCCGCAGGTCACGTTGTTGGGCCCGGTAAAGGTGAACTCGTCGGGGATGATCTCGAGGGTTGACGCGAGCGGCGTGCCGGTGATGATGAACGAGTGCTCGGTCGAGACTCCGGTCTCCACGTCGACGATGCGGAAAATAGCGATCTGCGTGGGGACGTTGTTGGTCACGCGGAAGATCGCGAACGCCTTGCCCTCGTGGTCGGTGGTGACCGTGACGGTGTTGCCGGCGATCGTGCCGTCCGGGTACACCCAGAAGAAGGGCCCGCGCACCACTTCGAGCCGGTAGGTGCGGTTGCCGATCAGGGAGCCATTGAAGTTGGCCTCGAGGCGCAGCAGCGTTTCACCGCCACCGCAGGCCTGCGGACTCGTCGTGGCGGCTCCCACGACCGAGCAATTCGAGCTGAAGCTGATGCCGTAGCCGGTGAGGAAGTTCTGCGCGACGCGGACCACGCCCTGGGCGAAGCCGTTTTCGGCGTCGGTGACCGAAACGGTGACCGAGCGGATCGGCAGCTCGTTCACGCCGACTCCCGTATCGATCACGCCGGGGTTGTTCGGGATGAGCGTGAAGGAGTTTCCGTCGACGGTCGTCGGTACCGGCAGGATCCCCGGCTCGCTCGACACGATGCGGTAAGGACGCCGGCCGCCCACGATGGTCATCGTCCCCGGCATGCCCGCGAAGAAGGTGGCGTTCGTCGGAAGCAGGAGAAGGTTGCCGCCAACATTGTTCGTGCTGGCGCCGCCGCCGCCGCAGGAACCGAGCATGGTGGCCGCGATCAGCGCGAATACGGTACCTACCAGAGAGGTACGCAAGGAGTGGAATTTCACGATGGCTTCCCCTTTGTCGTGGCCCGCAGGCTATAAATCTTCATAAATTAGCGGGTTATAGCGGGTTATTAAAGCGCAACTTTCAGTTGGGCGC
>JANMYH010000370.1:0-5007 GCA_031381925.1 Burkholderiales bacterium
GGCGCGAGACGTGGCCGCCTGCAGGAGCAGGGCCGCGTAGGTGTCGCGCGCGGCGGAGAGCGCTTCCAGGGTGCGGCGGTGCGCGGCGCGCAGCGCGCGAAACGCGCTCTCCTTCTGCGCCATCCCCGCCCGCAGCGCCGGGACCTGGGGCCCCACGGCCGCGCGGCCCGCGCCGTTTTCGAGCTCGTGGAAGATCCGCCCGACGATGATGCTGCGATCGGCCACCGCGGCCGGGGTCGGCGCGAAATCGTTGGCGACCCGCAGGCCGTCCAGGTCCCAGCGCGCGTCCATGTCGCGCAGCTCCCGGAGCAGCGCAAGCGCCTGGGCGTCGTCCTTGTAGCCGGATGAAAGGGTTTTCACGAACAGGAAGGCGAGCGTGCCCAGGAGGAGCGCCGCGGCGAGGGCGACATAGGCGGATTTGCGGACGCGGCGGGGGCTCATGAGCGGCAATTGTCCCTGTTATCGGTGGCGAGCGTCTGTGAGGCGGATCACTCGGCGATTACAGCTGTAAGTGAATTCGCCTTCCACGAAACCGGTTCTACTCGCCCAGATAGGCCTCGCGGATGCGCGGGTCGCCCAGCAACGCGCGGGCTTCTCCGGAGAAGGCCACGAGCCCGCCCTCGAGCACGTACCCGCGGTGGCTGCTCTCGAGCGCGAGGCGTGCGTTCTGCTCCACCAGCAGCATGGTGACCCCCTCGGCCGCGATGGTTCGGATCACCTCGAAGATGCGCTCGACCATCAGCGGTGCCAGGCCCATGCTCGGCTCGTCGAGGAGCAGGAGCCGCGGCCGGCCCATGAGCGCCCGCGCGATGGCGAGCATCTGCTGCTCGCCGCCGGAAAGGGTGCCGGCGGTCTGCGCCCGGCGCTCCTTCAGGCGGGGGAAAAGCGTGAAGGCACGATCCACATCGCTCGCGACCGCGGCCCGGTCGTGGCGCGAGTAGGCGCCCATGGCGAGGTTTTCCTCGATGGTGAGCTGCGCGAAGACGCCGCGCCCCTCGGGGACGAGCGCGAGGCCGCGGCGCGCGATCTCGTGGACCCGCAGGCGCGTGATGTCCTGCCCGTCGTAGATGATTCGTCCGCCCGCCGCGCGCGCGAGGCCCGTCACCGCCCGCAAGGTCGTGGTCTTGCCCGCGCCGTTGGCCCCGATGAGGCACACCAGCTCACCGGGGGCCACCGCCAGGTCGATGCCCTTGACCGCGCGGATGCCGCCGTAGGAGACCTCGAGGCGCTCGAGCGCGAGCAGGCTCATGGGGCGGGCGCGGGCGCCGCGGTGGAATGCCCCGTGCCGAGGTAGGCCTCGATCACGCGCGGGTCCTTCTGGATGTCCTTCGGCACGCCCTCGGCGATGTTGCGGCCGTAATCGAGGACCAGCACGCGGTCGCACAGGCCCATCACCAATTTCACGTCGTGCTCGATCAGCAGGAGGGTCACGCCCTGCTGGCGGATCGTCTCGAGGAGGCGGCTCAGGTCGACCTTCTCGGTGGCGTTCATGCCCGCGGCCGGCTCGTCGAGCGCGAGCAGGCGCGGATCGGTGGCGAGAGCCCGCGCGATCTCGAGTCGCCGCTGGTCGCCGTACGACAGGTGCCTCGCGAGCTCGTTGCCGCGATCGGCGATGCCGACGTAGTCGAGCAGCTCGCGGGCGCGCTTCTCGATCGCGGCTTCCTCGGCGCGCGTGCCCGGTCCCCGCAGGACCGCCCCGACCACTCCCGCGCGCGTGCGCACGTGGCGGCCGATCATCACGTTCTCGAGGGCGGAGAGGTTGGCGAAGAGGCGGATGTTCTGGAACGTGCGCGCGATCCCGAGCTTGGCGATGCCATCGGGCGTGGCATCGCGCAGCTCCCGGCCCTCGAAGCGGAACACGCCCTCGTCCTGGCGATAGAGCCCGGTGAGGACGTTGAAGAGCGTGGTCTTGCCGGCGCCGTTGGGCCCGATGAGGCCGTAGATCTCGCCGCGGTTGATCGCGAAGCTCACCTCGGAAAGCGCGGTGAGGCCGCCGAAGCGCTTGGTGACGCGCTCGACCTCGAGGATGCGCACCGGCGAGGGCGCGGGGTCGGGGGCGGTGGTCGTGGCGAGCGCGTTCACGGGATCCCGCCAGTGTGTTCGGCCTGGCCAAGCTCGCGCTTGCGGACGGCCGAGGGCAGGATGCCGGCGGGACGGAAGAGCATCATCACCACCATCGCCAGGCCGAAGAGCAGCATGCGGATCACCTCGGGGTCGATGATCGAGCGCCCGAACACCATGCGCTGCACGGGCTCGACGGTGTAGCGCAGGATCTCGGGCACGAACGAGAGCAGGATCGCGCCGAGGATCACGCCCCAGATGTTGCCCATGCCGCCCAGGACCACCATCGCGAGCACCATCACGCTTTCGGTGAGGATGAAGCTCTCGGGGCTGATGAAGCCCTGGATCGCGGAGAACATGCCCCCCGCGATGCCGCCGAAGGAGGCGCCCATCGCGAAGGCGAGGAGCTTCATGTTGCGGGTGTTGATGCCCATCGAGCGCGCCGCGAGCTCGTCCTCGCGGATCGCTTCCCACGCGCGCCCGATGCGGGAATTCTGCAGGCGCAGGTTGATCACGATGACGATCACCAGGACCGCGAGCAGGAAGTAGTAGTACTTGATGGTGCCCGACATCACCAGCCCGCCGATGGGGGTGTTGGTGGCGAAGTCCATGCCGAACACCTTGATCGAGTCGATGGTGGTGATGCCCTTGGGCCCGTTGGTGAGGTTGAAGGGTTCGGAGAGGTTGTTCAGGAAGATGCGCACGATCTCGCCGAAGCCGAGCGTCACGATCGCCAGGTAGTCGCCGCGCAGCTTGAGCGTGGGCGCGCCGAGGATCACGCCGAAGAAGCACGCCACTGCCGCGCAGACGGGCAGGATCGCCCACCACGGCAGGTGCAGGTTGAAATGGGGCGAGGCGAGCAACGCATAAACGTATGCACCCACCGCGTAGAACGCGATGTAGCCGAGGTCCAGGAGCCCGGCGAAGCCCACCACGATGTTGAGCCCCAGGGACAGCAGCACGAAAAGGACCGCGAGGTTGGTGATCCTCACCCACGCCGTGCCCGCCATCGCCAGCACGAAGGGCAGCGCGATCAGCACGACCGCGATCAGCGCCAGCCCGATCCACTTTGCCGCGGGGTTCTTCCTGAATGGGGCCAGGGGGTCCATGGTTACAAAAGGTCTTGGAAACGCAGATGAACGCAGATGCAGCGCAGATGAACGTACTTCAAAAATGGTTCACAACGCGGCCCACCTCGAGGTGCGCACGACCGAAATTGAGGAGCAGACCGAGTCGCAGATTGGATGCCCGCAGGTAATTGAGGCATTGTTGGCGGTGGACACGTTCGACGCTCACGATTGCCTTGATCTCCACAACGATGGAGTCCTCGACCATGAGATCCGGCACGCGCCGTACTCGTTCCTGCAGTACGTTCATCTGCGCTGCATCTGCGTTCATCTGCGTTTCCTAAGAATTTCACTTGGATAGCTCGATAACGCATCGTTAGGCCCGGTCGCCGACACGCTCGCCGAGCAGGCCCTGCGGCCGGAAGACGAGGACCAGGATCAGCACGATGAAGGCGTAGACGTCCTTGTAGTTGCTGCCGAAGAGGCTCGACTCGGGGCTCGCCGCGCAGACCTCGGTGAATCCCGGCAGGAACCTGTCGAGCAGGCACACGTTGGTGAAGTCGCCGACGTAGCCCGCGCCGAGCGCCTCGATCAGCCCCATGAGGATGCCGCCGAGCACCGCACCCGCGATGTTGCCGATGCCGCCCAGCACCGCCGCGCTGAAGGCCTTCAGTCCCAGCAGGAATCCCATCTGGTAGTGCGCGATGCCGTAGTAGGTCCCGACCATGACGCCCGCCATCGCGCCCAGCGCCGCGCCGATCACGAAGGTAAACGAGATCACGCGGTTGATGTCCACGCCCATGAGGCCGGCGACCTGCGGGTTCTGCTGCGTCGCGCGCATCGCGATCCCCATCTTGGTGCGGTACACGAGCGCGATGAGGCCGGCCATCATCGCCACCGACGCGAGGACGATGACGATCTGGATGTTGGAGATGGTGGCGCTGTTCTCCGAGCTTCCGAGGTGGTAGAGCTCGAGCTTGATGATCTGCGGGAACGCGATGATGTTGCGGCTCCACACCAGCAGCGCCAGGTGCTGCAGCACGATCGAGACGCCGATCGCGGTGATCAGCGGCGCCAGGCGCGGGGCGTTGCGCAGCGGCCGGTAGGCCACGCGCTCGACCACGTAGCCGACCGCCATGCACACCGGCACCGCCGCGAGGACGCCGGCTCCCACGATCACGAGCGGCGGCAACCCCGAGGGGGCGAGCGCCACGATCACCGAGAAGGCGACCATGCAGCCGATCATCACCACCTCGCCGTGCGCGAAGTTGATCAGCTGGATGATGCCGTAGACCATGGTGTAGCCGAGCGCCACCACGGCGTAGACGCAGCCGAGGGTCAGGCCGTTGATCACCTGCTGCAGGAAGGTGTCCACGCGGGAGATTCTACGCAAGTCGACACAAAAAAATACGGCACCGTTTCCGGTGCCGCGATTGCGTGCGCTGCTTTGTTGTTGTCGTTATTTCTTCTTCTCGTCCTTCTTCGGTTCTGCCTTCGCGGGCGCCGGGGCGGCCGGGGCGGCGGGAGCCGGGGCGGCGGCGGCCATGAATGGCGTCGAGACCCCACCCTTCACGATGGCGACGGGCTTCACCTTCCCGCCCTCGAGCTTGAAGATGGTCATCTCGGCGTCCTTGCGGTCGCCCTTGGCGTCGAAGGCGACGGTGCCGGTGGCGCCGGTGAAGGAAACGTTGAAGATCTCGGGGCCGAACTTGGCCGGATCGGTCGAGTTGGCCTTCTTCATCGCCTCGATGATGGCGAGCGTGCCGTCGTAGAAGTAGGGCGCGTATTGCTTGATCTCGCCATATTTCTTCGTGTACGCGTCGACGAACTCCTTGCTGGCGGCCTCGCGCGGCAGGCCCGCCTGCGAGCACACCAGGCC
>JANMYH010000276.1:0-12662 GCA_031381925.1 Burkholderiales bacterium
CCGTGGCGCGAGTTCTCGGGATACATTCCCGAGGCGGAGCGCGGCGACCTGCTGAGCGCATACCACCGCCGCCTCGTCGACCCCGATCCCGCGGTGCACATGCCGGCCGCGCGCACCTGGAGCGTGTACGAGGGATCGTGCTCGACGTTGCTGCCCAATCCGGCGCTGGTCGCGGATTTCGCCTCCGATCGCGTGGCCCTCGGCCTCGCGCGCATCGAGGCGCATTACTTCCGCCACGACATCTTCCTGCCGCCCGACTTCCTGCTCGAGAACATCGGCCGCTTGAGGGCGGTCCCGGGGGTGATCGTGCAGGGGCGCTACGACATCGTCTGCCCCACCGTCTCCGCCGATGACCTCCACCACGCGTGGCCTGAAGCCGAGTACGCGATCGTTGGCGACGCAGGTCACTCCGCCTTCGAGCCCGGCATCCGCTCGCGCCTGCTTGCCGCGACCGAGGACTTCAAGACGCGCGTTTGAGGGAACGGCAGAAGGAACGGCAGAGAGTAATCCGGGCGCAAATCTGTGAAACGCCCATGGCCGCAGATTAACCCCCGATGACCGCCCCAGGAGAAGGTTGGTTCGCGCGAACGTCGAACGTGGCCACCATTGACTAGTTGATCATCTGCGACCATCGGGGGTTCATCTGCGGCCATCTGCGTTCCCTGGACTTGCCTAACCTCCAGCCCCGGCGCCTCTCGCAGGAGCAAGCGTGTCGATGTCGCGCATGAGGCCCCGGATCCGGCCCTGGAATGCGGCGCGCTGCTCGGCTGACAGCGTGGCGTTGAGCGCGGCGAGCATCTCGAACATTTTCTCGTCGCGCGTGCGCAGTTTCTGGATGTACTCGGGCCGCCGCCAGGATTCGGTGTCGACCAGCAGGCGCCGCAGCTGCGTCGACATCTGCTCCCGCGGCGCCTTGGCGCGTACCAGCGCCAGGATCTCGCCCTGCCGGAAGCGCCGTTCGCCGAGCAGCTCCTCGGCGAAATCGGGCGCGGTGCGGTAGAAACCGGCGACCAGCTCGCGTTGCTCCCCCGAGAGCGATCCGACCCAGCCCTCGAGGTGGTCGATCAACCGGCGCATGCGCTTGCCGCGCCGCTCGTCCGGGCTGCCGCGGATCGACTCGCGCGTGAACCTCGAGTTCTCCTCGGCGAACTTGCGCTCGAGCTGTGAAATCTGCTCGGCATCGATGTTGCCGAGGAACTCCGCGATGTCGGGAATCACCTGCTCCGTAAACCGATGGTAATGCGCGCGCAGCGCCTTCTGGTGGACGGCCATGTCCTGCGGCGTGAACGGGCCCTCGGTCTTGGCGAGCACCGTTTCGAGGAAGCGGCGGTATTTCGGCAGTTCCTGGGTTCGATGCCATTCCATCGCGCGCGCGACGCGCGCCCGCACCCAATCCTCCTGCGCGTCGGTGAGGTCGACGTAGTCGTCGATCATCCACGTGAGCATCGATCCGAGGTTCGAGTAGGCGAAAGCGGCATTGGCGTAGGCCAGCCGCGTGAGCGTGGCGGTAGCGCAACCCGCGAGGATCAGCGCGGCCAGCGTGAGGGCAAATCCTTGGGCGAGGCGCTTCGTGGTCACCAGGGTATCGACTTCCGGTCGCGGAAGAATTCGCCCGTGGGCCCGCCGGAGGGGAGCATGCAAAGCCACACCGCGGTGTCGGCACCCTCCTCGACCGAGCGCGGCGCGTCCGACCCGCCCATGTCCGTCCTCACCCACCCGGGGCTCATGGAATTCACCAGGATGCCGCTGCCTGCGACCTCGGCCGCGAGCGTCCGGGTGAGCGCGTTGAGCGCCGCCTTGGACACGCGGTATGCGGGGCTTCCCTCGCCCATCTGGTGCAGCTGGCCCAGGCCAGAGGACACGTTCACGATCCGCCCGAAGCGCGGCTTCCTCATGTGCGGCACCACTTCGCGGCACATGCGAACGGCCCCGAACAGGTTGGTCTCGAACGTCTCGCGCCACAGCGACGTGGAGGTATCCGCGACGCGCGCCTCCTTGGTCTCGGGATAGACGCCGGCATTGTTCACCAGGATCCCGGGCGCCCCGTGGTGCCTCGCGACGTTCTCGACGAAGTCCCGGACGCTCTTGGTGTCGGTCACGTCGAGCCGATAGGCCGCGACGTTGCTGCCCGCGGCGCTGCGCAGCGTGTCGACCGCGAGCGCGCATTTCGGCTCCGTGCGGCAACCGACGACGACGAAGGCGTCCGCCTTCATCAGCTGGCGCGCGATCTCGAGGCCGATCCCGCGGTTGCCCCCGGTCACGATGGCGATTCTCTTGGCAGGCATGAATTCTCCCGATTCCGCATATCATAACGGCATGCCCAAGCTGCTCCGCGCCGTACGCCTCGACGATTCCGACGAGCACGTCTTCCGCTCGTGCGGGGCGGCGGCCGATGGCACGTGGGTGGTGACCGGCGGCTTCGCGGCGTGCGATTTCGACCAGGCGCCGCGTTGCGATCCGCCCTGCCATTGCGAATCGTCCTTCGTCGCCGTGGGCTCGCGCAGCCGCTGCTCGATCGCCGAGGTCACCGAGGCGAGCGACGAAGAGGTGGCGGAGCAGGTCGACGCGCTGGCGTGGCACCTGGTCAAGGCCTGGAACGCGCCCTCGTGGGAAGCCGCCCACAAGGTTGCCGAGGAGGAGGTCCGCCATACCGCGGAGGTGTGCGAGACGCTCGCCCCCGAGGTGTGGATCACCGTCAAGCGCGCGCGCAGCCCGGACACCCCCGCGCTGGAAGAGCAATACGCCGTCTATGACCGACTGATGATCGGAGCGCACACGCTATGAGTTCGCCAAACGACGACGCGCAACGCGACATGGAGCAGCGGGCGCTGCGCAACGTGCGCGCCCTGGTCGACAAGTACGAGGACAAGGATGCCAGCGACCAGAAGTCGGTGCGCAACCTGGTGGTGGGGATCGTGGTGACCATCCTGGTTCTCGCCGCTGTCGCCTACGCCGCCTTCCGGCTCACCGCGAAGGAAGAGCCCGCGAGAACGCTGACCCTGCCGCCGCCCGCCAACGTGCCGCGATAGGCCGATGCTGAGGATCTGGGGCCGGCTCTCGTCGATCAACGTGCAGAAGGTCGTCTGGTGCGCCGACGAGATCGGCGTGCCCTACGAGCGCATCGACGCCGGCGGGAAATTCGGCATGAACGACACGGCAGAATTCCTGGCGAGGAACCCCAACGGGCTGGTCCCGGTGATCGACGACGACGGATTCACGCTCTACGAGTCGAACGCGATCGTGCGCTACCTGGCGGCTCGCACCGGCGCGCAGGCCCTTTGGCCCGCCGACCTGCGCAGCCGCGCGGATGTCGACCGCTGGATGGAATGGCAGTCGACCGCATTCACTCCCGCCATGTGGGCGGCGTTCTGGCAGCTCATCCGCACGCCCGTGGAGAAGCGCGACGCGGGGGCCGTGGAGGCCTCACGCGCCAAGAGCGAGGGCCTCGCCGCGATCCTCGACGCCCAGCTCTCGAAGGCCCCCTGGCTCACCGGAGACGCGTTCACCGTGGCGGACATCGTCGTCGGGTGCGCCGCCCATCGCTGGCTCAACCTGCCGGTCTCCCGCTCGCGGCGTCCCCACCTCGAGCGCTGGTATGCCGATCTCAAGGCGCGTCCGGGCTCGCGCCAGGTGACGACGCAGCCGCTCTCGTGAGCGCGATCGCGCGGCTCGCCGTCGCGCTCTTCGCCCTCCTGCCGGTCCAGGGCCTCGCGCAGGTCTACAAATGGATCGACTCCACCGGCAAGACGCAATACGGTGACGCGCCGCCCGAGGAAGCACGCGCCAAGCCGCTCAAGATCGAGTCGCCCTCGGGCGCCGTGGGGCTCGCCGAAGCGGGAGTCGAGGTGGCGGAGACCGAGATCATCTGGTTTCCGGTGGGCGGTCTCACGCTACGCGAGCTGAACGCCTCCAAGGAAGCCAACGGCCCCTTCAACGACATCGCCGGCGCCAAGGTGTGGGGCCAGACCGGCTGGCGGATCAACTGGAAGTTCGCCCACGACCGCGGCAACGGCGATTGCCGCATCGGAAAATTCACCGTGACCGTGGAATCGCGCATGTGGCTTCCGAAATGGGAGCAGTACAACCTCGCGACTTCCGGCGTTCGCGGCAAGTGGGATGCGTTCTTCAAGGGCCTGCGCATCCACGAGGACGGCCACAAGGCCAACGGGATCAAGGCGGGGAACGATCTGGCCCGGCGACTGCGGGGGATGACGCCACGGGCGACCTGCGAGGGATTGAACGCGGAGATCGTGCAGATCAGGGAGCGAATCGTGTCGGAGTATTCGCTCGTCGATCGCGCGTTCGATCGCGTCGAGCGAATCTATCGCGAAGGGCTGCGCTGACCGTGGCACGCACCTGGTGATCCATGGCGTACGTCAACGCCGAGAAGCCCACGGTGAAGCCGGCGAGAATCCATAGCTCATCGCGGTCGAGCTTGGCGAAGACTCCCGCATTCCAGCCAAGGAGCGCGAGGGAGCCGAAGAAGGCGATCGCGAGGGCGATCGCGCGTGCGGTGTGTTCGGCGGGTATGTGACGTTTCATGGTTCTCTCCGGTGTCAGTCGTCAGAGGATGGGGGCGGGGGCGCCGAAGGCGGCCGCGCCACAGGCGGGAGGCGGTGCGAACTCGACTTCGTTTGCGAGGAAGTCCACGGCGTCGCGGACCACCGTCGCATCGCGCAGGATCATGCGGTGCCCCAGGCCGCGGGTGGCGGAGAACCGCGCTCCGGGCCAGGCGCGCGCGAGCGCAATGCCGCCGGCCTGGGCCACTTCGCGGTCACCCGCGTCGTGGATGACCAGCGCCTGCGCGCGCACGTCGGCCACCGCCTGGGGAAGCTCGAACTGCGACCAGTGCTGCCCCAGGCTGCGCTCGAAGCGCTCCTGCATCGCGCGCCGCACCGGCTCGGGGATGCCGAGCTTGCGCGCGAAGAATCCGGAGTAGCGCTCGACCGACGTGGGAGGCGCGATCAGGACGGCGCGCATCTCGCGGCGGGTGCGATTGAGCCACGACCCCGCGGCGGCGGCGCCGAGCGAGTGGCCGATGACACCGACCACCTTTGCGCCCCGGCCCTCCGCATCGGCGACCACCGCGTCGATTCCCGCGATGAAATGGACCAGCGTCGATTCACGAGGCTCGCTGTATCCGTGCCCCACATGGTCGAAGATCACCACCTGGTAGCCCGCGTCTACCAGCACCGGCACGAAGGCCCGAAGCTGCGCGCCGCGGCCGCCCCAGCCATGCACCAGGAGCACGATCGGCCGATCGGCACGCCCGAAGCGCCACGCGGCGAGCGGCCCGTAGCGGGTGTCGACCGCGTAACCCGTGCCGAGGGCGAGAAGCTCGCGCTCACGCGCGGTGTGCTCGAAGCGCGGCGGCGTGGAGAAGAGGCGCGCCGCCTGGTCGACCGCCGTGCGCGGGGCCAGGGCAGACGTCACCGCGAGGCTGAGCCGATACCAGGCAAGGTTGACGACATTACGAACGTTCGTGCTATTTCTAGACACTGTCGACGCGGGCATGGCGAGTCTCCTGGGTCAGCGGGCGTTTTGGGCGACGAGGCGGTCGAACGCGATGCGCGCGCGCTTGCCGGACTCGGCGGTGCCGAGCAGCAGCGCGGTTCGATAGAAGACGAGGACGATTCCGAGCATGTCGAAGGCCACCTGGCGCGGATCGGTTTCGGGCGAAAACTCGCCGTTGTCGATGGTCATCTGCACCGCCTTGGCGAGCTCGCGGTCGAGCTGCTTCTGGCGGTCGACCACCCCGTCGCGCATCGCGCCGGGCTGGTGGTGGTACTCGCGGCTCGCCGAATCGATCGGGCAGCCGCCCGGAAGGCTGGCGCGCTCCGGCCAGGTAATCCAGTTTTCGAAGAGGGCGCGCAAGCGCTTGAGTCCCCGCGGCACTTTCATCGCGGGCAGGAACACCACTTCGGTGAACTGGCGCCCGGCCTCGTCGAGGGCCGCGAGCTGCAGCTCCTGCTTCGAGCCGAAATGGGCGAAAAGGCCGCTCTTCGAAAGCCCCGTCTTCTCGGCGAGCGATCCGATGGTGAGCGACTCGAACCCCGAGGCGCTCGCCTGCTCGACGGCGGCAGCGAGGATCTGGGAGCGGGTTTCCTCGCCCTTGGTGGGCGGTTTGGTAGCGGCAACGGCTGACATGCGCCGAACAATAGAACGATCGTTCGTTCTTGTCAAGCCTTTTTTCATCGCGGCTCTTCCCGCGTTGCGGCGGGGGAGCGGGGGGAAGGCAATGGCGCGGCGGGGCTCATCAACCGGTGGAAGGTCACCAGCATTCCGGCGGTCGCGCCCCAGATGAAGTGCTCGCCGTAGGGCATGGCCCAGTAATGGCGCATGCGCCCGCGGTAGTAGGCGCTCTCGTAGCGGTGATTGCCCGCATCGAGCAGGAACGCGAGCGGAACCTCGAAGACGTCGGCGACCTCGTGCGGATCGGGGCGGTAGGCGAGCGGCGGCTCCGCCCAGCCCACGATGGGCGTCACGGCGTAGCCGGTCGACGTGCGGTACTCGGGCAGCCGGCCCAGGATCTCGACCCGGTCGGCGGGGATCCCGAGCTCCTCCTCGGCTTCGCGCAACGCCGTGCGCTCGGGCGTGCAGTCAGCGTCGTCGCATCGACCGCCGGGCAGCGAGATCTGGCCCGCGTGATCGGACAAGTGCGCCGTACGCTGCGTGAACACCACGGTCGGCTCCAACGGGTGATTCACGACCAGCAGCAGGACCGCCGCGGCCTTCAGGGGTTGCTGCGAGGCTTCGTGCTGCTTCTCGAGGTCGTCGGCAGTGAGGAGCTGCTCGAGCGGCGGCAGGTTCAGCAGGCGCTCGGCGATCAGTTCGCGCATCCCTGAAAGTATATGATGCGACGGCGATGATCCTCTACGATTACTTTCGCTCCTCGGCGGGGTTCCGGGTGCGCATCGCGCTCAACGTGAAGGGCCTCGCGACCGAACGCCGCTTCGTGCACCTTCGCCGCGGCGAGCAGCGCGATCCCGCCTACCTCGAGCTGAATCCCCAGGGCCTGGTGCCGATGCTGGTGGTGGGGGACCGGCGGCTTACGCAATCGCTCGCCATCATCGAGTACCTGGAGGAGAAGCACCCCCTTCCGCCGCTGCTCCCGCCCGGTTCCGAGGAACGCGCGTGGGTGCGCGCGATCGCGCTGTCGATCGCCTGCGACATCCATCCGCTGAACAACCTGCGGGTCCTCAAGCACCTGTCGCGTGAGTACCAGGTTCCCGAGCCGCGGCGCGACGAGTGGTATCGACACTGGGTGCGGGAAGGCTTCGACGCGCTCGAGGCGCAGCTCGCCGCGCGCGCCACGGGCCTTTACTGCGCCGGCGACGCGCCCACGCTCGCCGACGTGTGCCTCGTGCCCCAGGTCGCCAACGCCCAGCGGCTCAAGGTGGACATGGCGCCCTACCCCCGCATCGTCTCGGTGAATGCCGCGTGCCTGCAGCTCGCGCCCTTCGCCGACGCCCAGCCCGAGCGCCAGCCCGACGCTGAATAAACTGGAAGTTTTCCCGTCTCCCGGGGCAATGGCAGTACGCCAGCCGCGCCATGGCCATGCCGCCCGACGATCCGCAAGCCGAGCATGCCCTTGTCGCCCGGATGAAAGGCGGCGAGGGCGCGAACGCTAGTTATAATCGTTCCTTTCCACCGGAAGGGACCGACTCCATGGGCAGGGGCGACAAGCGATCATTCAAGGGCAAGGTATTCAAGGGCAGCTACGGCAAGACGCGCCCGCAAACCGAGAAGAAAAAGGAAGCAGCCACCAGCACGCAGGCCGCGCACCAGAAAAAGAAGTAGCTAGAACCCGGAACCGGGTTGCTTCAGGAACTCGGCCTCCCCATCGGCTGAGGGCCGGCCGAGCGCCGCGTTGCGGTGCGGAAAGCGCCCGAACCGCCTCACGATGTCGCGATGCTTCTCGGCCCAGGCGACCAGGCCGCGCGTCTCCTCGAAGGGCTCGAGCGCACGCATCAACTCCACGCACTCTTCCTGGTCGGCGAGGCTTTCGCTGTGCTCGAGCGGCATGTAGATGAATTGCCGCTGCACGGGCACGAGCCCCGCGTCATCGCCGCGGGCAAGCGCCTGACGGGTGCATTCGCGCGCGTAAGCGTCCTGCGCGAACGCCCGCGCATCGCCGCGATGCAGGTTGCGGGAAAACTGGTCGAGCACCACGATGAGCGCCAGCATCTGCTCGGGCGCGGCACGCCAGTCATCGAGCCCGCGCTGCGCTGCCCGCTCGTGCAGCACCCCGAAACGCTGCCGGATCGCGGCATCGAATTCGGCATCCTTCCGAAACCACTCGGCGCGCGCCGGCCCCGGCTCTTTCCCGAACCAGAACTCCAGCACCTCCTGGAAACCGGTGTCAGGGACCATTTTTCTCAGCGTGCGGAAATGGGTCCCTGACACCATTTTCACTCAATCGGACGAGGGGACGGCGGTCTCGCGCTCGGAATGCGGGTGCGAAGCGCGCGAGGCGGGCGCGTCGCCGCGCGCCACGTTCTGCATCTTTGCACGCTTGGCGCCCCTCCAGATCTGGCGGAAGGCGTCGGTCTTCTCGCTCCAGGTCATGCGCTCGCTCGCGAGCGCCTCCATGAAGGTCGCGAGCCGCCGGGAGATGAGGACCGTGTAGATCGTGAGCGCCACGGACGGGATGAACACCATGATGAAGATGGCAATCCTCTCCCAAGCCCCCAAGTCGGAATGGCTGAAGAGGTTCATGCCGAGGAAACCCGTGACGACCATGCCGACCATCCCGCACGCCGACACCACCGTGAGCCGCTGGACGTTGTCCGAGGAGCGCCGCGTGCGGTCGGCATCGAGGTACTCGTTGATGTCACGCGATTCCTCGCGAACCTCGGCATAGAGGGCGTCGCTGCCGAGCTGGTGCGACCAGCGCTTGTAGATGTCCGCGGCCAGGACCTGGTTGGAGATCTCGTGGAACCAGTAGCGGTGGTTGAAGCGCAGGAAGAGCTCGAGCGTCTCGCGCACGCCCTGCTTGAACATCCGCACGCTGTCGTAGTCGCCCACGCGCAGCCGCTCGACCGAGACCGAGAAGCGGTTCGACAGGTTGAGGAGCGCGCCCTTGTGGAAGTTGACGAGCATGCCGATCTGGAAGAACTGGTGGCGAAACGTCTGCACCAGGTCGCGGCAGGCGTCGCCCTGCTTGGTGACCATCGAGAAGGCCGGGCCGCACATCATGTAGCGCGTGTTCATGCCGCTGGCGGGATCGTCGCCGTCCCAGAAACGGTCGTAGCAGTAGCGGTCCTCGAAGTCGGCGAGGAAGCGCGGCGAGAAGGGCAGGGTCTCCGAGGGCCCCCACTTGGCCGCGAATCCGATGCGGGCGATGTCCCCCCGGGTCAGGCTGCGCGGATCGTCGAACGACAGGAAGCTCATGATCGGAATGCGCTTGTTCTCGATCTGGTAATACTGCAGCACGCCGCCGCCGAGGTACGCGGGCACCAGCGGCTTCAGCAGGTTCTCCCAGTGCAGAGACAGCGGCGTCTGCTTGATCTCGCGCACCAGCGAGATGTACTTCTCACGGTCGCCGAAATCGGATGCGGTGACGAGCCGGCCCGCGGCGTCGAAGAGCTGCACCTGGTGGGTGCAGTGCGCCGCCTGTCCCGGTTCCTCCCATGACGGCGGATACGGCCGGCCGAAGCGGTCCATCGTCTCCACGGCGTCGGCGAGCGGCAGGTCGTGCGCCACGATCTCGAAGGCGAGGAGCGCGATGTCCACGTCGTAGAAGAAGATGAGGCGCAAGCGCTCGACCTTGAAATCCAGCGGCGCCGCCCCCTGGCGCAGCGTCACGCGCGCCCGCGCGATGTCGTCGCGCCGGAAGATGTTCAGGCTGGAGGGCGTCCTGCCGTCGGACTCGCCGAAGCCGTACAGGAAGCGCTGCACGTAGGGCAGGAAATACACGAACTCGCGGTAGCCGAGCTGGCAGGATTCGTCATCGACCAGCAGGTTGTCCTTCACCGGCCTCCAGGGCCCGGGGCTCGCGGCGAGCGCTTCCCACGGATGCGCGAAGCCGCTCGTCCGGCTCATTCGCCGAAGCTGTAGCGGCCACAGCAGCATGTGGCGGAACTCGCGAACGATCTTGTCTTCGGGTGCGGACATGGCGAGGTCTTCGGTTGATTGCCTCTGCCCCCCTTTTACCCCAAATTCAAAACCGGGGACAGACCGGGTTTAGGGGCAGTCGCCGTGGGGGCAGCGGTTCACTTCGACCGAGACGTGGGCGAGGATTGCGATGCCCGCCAGGCGCTCGCGGTAGGCGGCCGGGGTGAGGGGCTCGCGGGCGACCACCGTGACGACCGCCGCATACGCCGCACGCCCGACCCGCCAGACGTGGAGATCGGCGATCTCGGTATCCCCATCGCTCTGGATTGCACCGCGGATCTGGGCCACCACGGGCGCATCCATCTCGCGGTCGAGGAGCACGCGCGCGGAGTCGGCGATCAGGCCTCTCGCCCACCACGCGATCACCCCCGCGCCGACGATGCCCATCACCGGGTCGAGCCACGCCCATCCCGCCCACAGGCCCGCGGCGAGTGCCGCGATCGCGAGCACCGAGGTGAACGCGTCGGCCACCACATGGGTATAGGCCGAGCGCAGGTTCAGGTCATGGCTGCCCTGGGCGGCTGCGTGTCCACGCTCGTGACCCTCGTGGCCCCGGTCATCGTGGTCATGGTGATCGTGGCCGTGGTGATCGTGTCCGGCGTGCGGATGGGATCCCTGGAGCACCCAGGCCGATACCACGTTCACCAGCAAGCCCACGACGGCGACGACCAGCGCCGGCGCAAATTGGATCGGCGTCGGCGCGAGGAGCCGCTGCACCGATTCCCAGACCATCGCGAGCGCCACGACGCCGAGCAGCAACGCGCTGGTAAATGCGCCGAGGACCTCGATCTTCCAGGTGCCGAAGGCGAAGCGATGGTCGCTCGACCAGCGCCGCGCGAGCATGTACGCCAGGCCCGCGATCGACAGCGCGACCACGTGGGTGGCCATATGCCAGCCGTCGGCCAGCAGCGCCATGGACCCGGTGAGCCAGCCGGCGACGATCTCGGCCACCATGGTGGCCGCGGTAATGGCGACCACGATCCACGTGCGCCGTTCCGCCGCCTGGTTACCCGGGTCGAAAGCGTGGTCGTGCTGCCAGCTGGAGAGATCGTGGATCGCCACGACCTATTCTAGGCCGAGCTTGTTATGAATATCCGTGGCCGCGACCGCCGCATGGCCTACGGCGACGCTCAGCTGGTTGAGCGCGGCCACCACGTCGCCCGCGGCGTAGAGTCCCGGCACCGAGGTCTGCTGGTGGGCGTCGACCACGATGTCACCCGCCTCGGTCGCGCGCGCTCCGAGTTGAAGCGCCAGCTCCGAGCGGATCCGGCAGCCGAGCGCGGGATAGAGCGTGGCGAAGCGCTCCTCGGAATCGTCGGCGAGGCGCACGCGCGCCTGTCGGTCCTCGGTCATCGAGATCTCGCACACCGGCTGCTCCGCATAGCGGATCCCGGCACGCTCGAGGGTCTCGCGGCCGGCCGCATCGAGGGGCTCGTCGCCGCGCGGAACCAGCAGCGTGATCTTGTCCGTGAAGGTGCGCATGAAAAGCGCGTGCGAAAGCGCGGACCGCGCCGGGCCGTAGACCGCCACCGTGCGATCGATCACCTCGTGGCCATCGCAGATGGAGCAGAGGCGAATGCAACCGGCCTCGATCGCCTCGCGGAGATTCGCCATCTCCGGCTCCTTGTCCACGAGGCCGGTGGCGAGCAGGACCATCCGCGACCGAATGCGCTCCCCGCCCGCTTGCGCCACGAAATCGGCGCCGTCGAGCTCGAGCCCCTCCACCAGCCCTGGCGTGACCTGCACCCCATAGCGCTTCGCCTGCTCGCGCAGCCGCGCCAGCAGCTCGTTGCCCGAGATGCCGTCGGGGAAGCCCGGATAGTTGCGCGTCGTGGGGATATACGACGCGCGGCTATTGCCCGCGTCGTAGACGGCGATTCGCCGGCGAAACCGCGCCAGGTAAATCGCCGCGGTGAGGCCCGCCGGCCCCGCCCCCACGATCAGGCAATCGAATTCGTCCAAGCGCCGTCTCCCCGGGGGCGAAAACCCCGAAGGATGCGATTCGACCCGCCGGCCGGAGTTCCCCTCAGGACCCGCGCAGCCGCAAGGCGTTGGTCACGACCGAAACCGAGCTGAAGCTCATCGCCACCGCCGCGATCATCGGCGAGAGGAGGATTCCAAAGAAGGGGTAGAGGACGCCGGCCGCGATGGGCACGCCCAGCGCGTTGTAGACGAGCGCGAAGACGAGGTTCTGCTTCATGTTGGCCACCGTTGCCTCGGACAGCTCGCGCGCGCGCAGGATGCCACGCAGGTCGCCTTTCACCAGAGTGACCTTCCCGCTCGCCATGGCGACGTCGGTGCCGGTGCCCATCGCAATGCCCACATCGGCCTTGGCGAGCGCCGGGGCGTCGTTGATGCCATCCCCGGCCATGGCGACCTTGCGTCCTTCGGCCTGCAGCTTCGACACCAACGCGAGCTTGTCCTCGGGACGCACCTCGCCCAGCACCTCGGTCAGCCCCAGCTTGGCACCCACCGCCTTGGCGGTCGTGAGCCCGTCGCCGGTGGCCATCACGATGCGAATGCCGGCTTCGCGCAGCTTGGCGATC
>JANMYH010000113.1:0-2014 GCA_031381925.1 Burkholderiales bacterium
GGGCCGCGCCAGACCATCGGCGTGTCGGACTCGATCAGGAAGCCCACGCTCATCGCCTGGATTCCGTGGCCCTCCATCGGCTCCATGGTCTTGCCATCCTTGGAGCTCGGGCGCCCGGTGATGCCGAGCATCAGCGGCTGGGAGGGGCCGTAGATATCCGCATCGAGCATCCCCACGGTCGCGCCCTCCGCGGCCAGCGCGAGGGCGAGGTTGACCGCCGTGGTGCTCTTGCCCACCCCGCCCTTGCCGGAAGCCACCGCGATGATGTTCTTGATTCCCGGCACGAGCTTCACCCCGCGCTGCACCGTGTGCGGCGCGATCTTGGAATAGACGTTGACGCTCGCCTGGTCGACGCCGGGAATGGCGCGCAGCCGCTCGCCCACCTGGGAGCGCACGCGCTCGAGCACGCCGCGCGCGGGATAGCCGAGGGCCACGTCGAGGGCGACGCGTCCGGCATCGATCGTCACGTTCTTGATCGACTTGGACTCGACGAAGTTGCGGCCGGTGACCGGGTCGATCAGCTCGGAAAGCGCCGCGAGGATGTCCTTGTCGGAGGGGGCCATGCGATGGGGTCGTGAGAAGCGGGAAGAGAACATGGAATCTTAAAGCAATTTGCTATCATCGCGGAGCCTCGAAACTTCCCATTCAATGCCCCGCAAGCTTTTCGTCACCACGGCGCTTCCGTACGCCAATGGCCCGTTCCACATCGGCCACATCATGGAGTACGTCCAGGCCGACATCTGGGTGCGCTTCCAGCGCCTCCAGGGCCACAAGGTGAACTTCGTGTGCGCCGACGACACCCACGGCGCCCCGATCTTGCTAAAGGCCGAGGCCGAGGCAACCACGCCCGAGGAGCTGATCGCGAAGGTGGCCGAGGGGCACCGGCGCGACTACCAGCGCTTCGGCATCAGCTTCGACAACTTCCACTCGACCCACTCCGAGGAGAACCGCGAGCTGTCCTCGGAAATCTTCCTCGCGCTGCAGAAGAACGGCTTCATCGAGACCAAGACGATCGAGCAGTTCTTCGACCCGGTGAAGAAGATGTTCCTGCCGGACCGCTACATCAAGGGAGAGTGTCCGAAATGCGGCGCGAAGGACCAGTACGGCGACTCCTGCGAGAATTGCGGCGCGGTCTACGCGCCCACGGAGCTGAAGAACCCGTACTCGGCCCTCACCGGGGCCAAGCCGGTCATCAGGAAGTCCGAGCATTTCTTCTTCCGCCTGTCGGATCCGCGCTGCGTGGAATTCCTGCGCGGCTGGACCCAGGACGGCAAGCTGCAGCCCGAGGTCTCCAACAAGGTCCTCGAGTGGCTCGACGGCGGGCTCAACGACTGGGACATCACGCGCGACGCACCGTATTTCGGCATCGAGATCCCCGGGGCGCCGGGAAAATACTTCTACGTCTGGCTGGACGCCCCCATCGGCTACCTCGCCTCCCTGAAGAACTTCCTCGGCAAGAAAGGCCAGGATTTCGACAAGTACCTGGCCGACCCGAAGGTCGAGCAGATCCACTTCATCGGCAAGGACATCATCTACTTCCACACGCTTTTCTGGCCGGCGACGCTCAAATTTTCCGACCGCAAGGTCCCCGACAACGTGTACGTGCACGGCTTCCTGCAGTTGTCCGGCGAGAAGATGTCGAAGTCGCGCGGCGTCTCGGTCAGCCCGCAGAGGTTCATCGAGCTGGGCCTGAATCCGGAGTGGGTGCGCTATTACCTCGCGGCCAAGCTGAACGGCCGCGTCGAGGACCTCGACTTCAATCCCGACGACTTCCTCTCGCGGGTCAATTCGGACCTCGTCGGCAAGTACGTGAACATCGCCAGCCGTGCCGCGGGCTTCATCGGCAAGCGCTTCGCCGGCAAGCTCTCCGACGAGCCGCTGTCGGCGGGCCGCGAGCTCAAGCACAAGATGCGCGGCGCGCTCGCCGCACCCGCGGCCCCGGCCGCGCAGGACGACCAGGACCCGTCGATCCTCTTCGAGGTGCGCAGCTTCGCCGACGGCATCGCCGCCGACT
>JANMYH010000055.1:0-7016 GCA_031381925.1 Burkholderiales bacterium
GGGCTTGCCGTCCACGTACTTGAAGGTCACCTGGCTCTTGGCATCGGGCCGCAGCCATGGCAGGCGCCCGTCCTTGCGCAGCATCGCCTGGCGCTCGACCAGGCGGTGCGAGTAATAGATCGGCGCCGGCATGAGCACCGGCGTCTCGTCGCAGGCGTAGCCGAACATGAGGCCCTGGTCGCCCGCGCCCTGGTTCAGCGGGTCGTCCTGCGCGTGGTCGACGCCCTGGGCGATGTCGGGGCTCTGCTGGCCGTAGCAGACCATGACCGCGCAGCCCTTGTAGTCGATGCCGTAGTCGGTGTTGTCGTAACCGATGCGCTTGATGGTGGCACGCGCGACCTTGTTGTAGTCGACGCTGGCGTGCGTGGTGATCTCCCCCGCCATCACCACGAGGCCCGTGCTGCACAGCGTCTCGGCCGCGACTCGCGACTTGGGGTCCTGGGCTAGAATGGCATCGAGAACGGCGTCCGAAATCTGGTCCGAAACCTTGTCGGGATGGCCCTCGGACACCGATTCCGACGTGAACAGAAACTCTTTCATTACGTAGCACCCCTCAGTCGCACAGCGCGACATTTTAGCAAAAGCTGAAGCTCTTCTTCCGATTGCTTGCATGGCTCCCCCTGGGCGCCAACCATGCCCTCGGCGCTCTTGCCGGGCGGCTGGCGTATTACCTCGCGCCCCGATACCGCCGGCTCATCCTGGACAACCTCTCCCATAGTGGCCTATGCGCCACCCCGGCGGATGTCAGACGATTCGCACAGGAAAATGCGGCCGAAATCGGCAAGGGCGCAAGCGAGCTCGCGTGGGCACTCTTCCGCTCCGAGGAGGTGGGGGGACTGGTGCGGGGCACCATCGGCTGGGAGGCCGTGGAGCGGCTGCGCGCGGACAACCGGCCGATCATCTTCGTCGCGCCCCACCTCGGCGGCTACGACGTCGCCGGCCGCTACCTCTGGTCGAAGGTGCCGATCATGGCCATGTATCGCCCCCACAAGGTGTTCTGGATCGACCAGCTGCTGCGCGAGGGCCGCAACCAGGGCGCGGCTCCCGACGGCTCCAACGTCGCGCCGGCGAACATGGCAGGAGTGCGCATGGTGCTGAAGCACCTGCGGCGCGGCGGCTGCAGCGTGGTGCTGCCCGACCAGGTCCCGGGGCTGGGAGAAGGCGAGTGGGCCCCGTTTTTCGGGCGCCCCGCGTACACCATGACCCTCCTCGGTCGCCTCCAGGAAGCGTCCGGCGCGGCCCTGGTGTTCTGTTATGCCGAACGTCTTCCCCGGGCGCAGGGCTTTCGAATGCACCTCGAGGCGCTCGCGGACCCCCTGCCCCGGGACCGCCAGGCGGCCGCGCGCGTGGTGAACGCGGCGGTGGAGCGCCTGGTCCGCGAATGCCCTTCGCAATACCTATGGGGGTACAACCGATACAAGCGCCCCGCCGGGGCACCGCCGCCGCCGGCGGGCGCGTGACGCCGGTGCGCTGAATGCGCGTCCTGCTGCTAGGCGCTTCCGGGTTCATCGGGCGCGAGCTCCTCGCGGCATTGGCTGCCCGCGGGCATCGCGTGACTGCGGGGGTCCGGCGCCGCGCCGGCACTCCCCCGTTCGGCGCTGACCTCGCGATGACCCTCGACCTCAACCATGCGACCGATGTGGAAGCCTGGACGCCATTGCTCGCGGACTGCGACGCCGTCGTCAATTGCGCAGGCGTGCTCCAGGGCACTCGCGCGCAGTCGATCGACGCGATCCACCGCGCCGCGCCGATCGCGCTCTTCCAGGCGTGCGAGCGCGTGGGCGTGCGCCGCGTCGTCCAGATTTCCGCGATCAGCGCCGAGCTCGCGGCCGGAACCGCCTACGCGGTCACCAAGCTCGCGGCCGACGACCATCTGCGCTCGACCTCGCTCGAGTGGACGGTGCTCAGGCCCTCGCTCGTGGTCGCGCGCGGCGCGCACGGCGGCACCGCATTCTTTCGCGCCCTGGCCGCCCTTCCCTTCGCGATTCCGGTTCCGGGCGATGGCCACCAGGCGTTCCAGCCGATCCACGTCGCCGACCTGGCCCAACTCGTCGCGACCGCGGTGGAGGACGACCTGCTGGTCCACAAGACGATCGACGTGGTCGGGCCGGATGTGGTGACTCTGCGCCGCCTCCTCGAGGACTATCGCCGATGGCTGGGACTCGCGCCCGTCCCGGTGCTGTCGATTCCCCGCGGGCTGGTGCGCGCAGCCGCGTGGCTTGGCGGGATCGTCGGCGGGCCGCTCAACGCGACCGCCCTCGCGCAGCTCGATTACGGCAATACCGGCGACTTCGCAGCCTTCGAGCGAGTTGCCGGCGTGAAAGTGCGGACCTGGCGCAACATGCTGGCGATGGAGCCCGCGCACGCGCAGGACCGCTGGCATGCGCGCCTGTACTTCGTGCGTCCCCTGCTGCGAGCAAGCCTCGCCGTGCTCTGGGTCGTGTCGGCGATCGCGGGCGCTTTCGCGATCGCCCCATGGGCACCACGGCTGGCGTCCGCCGCAGCCCTGCCGGCCGCGTGGACCGGCGCGATCCTCGCCGCGCTTTGCCTGCTCGACCTCGGAATCGGAATGCTGGTCTGGCGCCGCTGGCGCCCGCCCCTCGTGGCACTCCTGCAGATGATCGCCATCGGCGGCTATACGGTCGTGGCGACCCTCCTCTGGCCTTCCCTGTGGGCCGATCCGCTCGGCGTGCTGCTGAAGAACCTCCCGATCCTCGCGGCCGTGCTCGCGCTCGGCGCCATCGAGGAGGAGCGCTGAGTGGGCGAGCTCTACCTGCCGCTCAAGTGGCTGCACGTGGTGAGCGCGACGATCCTCTTCGGCACGGGACTCGGCACCGCGTTTCATTTCTGGCACGCACTGCGCACCGGAAGCGTGGCAGCGATCGCGTCCTCGGCGCGGGCGACCGTGCTGGCCGATTTCGCGTTCACGCTTCCCGCCGGGATCATCCAGCCGCTCTCGGGCGTCGCGCTCGCGTGGACGGCGGGCTATCCGCTGAGCGCGACGTGGATCGTGGCTTCGGTCGCGCTCTACGTGCTGGCGGCGGCGTGCTGGATCCCGGTGGTCTTCATCCAGCTGCGCCTGCGGCGAATCGCCGAGGCGTGCGAACGCGACGGCACGCGGCCGGGCGCGGAGTTTCGCACGCTCGAGCGCCGCTGGTTCGTGCTCGGCTGGCCCGCCTTCCTCGCGCTGCTGGCGGTGTTCTGGCTGATGGCCGCCCGGCCCGCGTAGGTAGAATCCGCGCCATGACGTTGCTCAGAAACCTGGGATCGCAGGTCGGCGTGCTGGTGATGTGGCTCATCCATTTCCTGCCGCTCGCATGGATCGGCGCGATCGGCGCCGGACTCGGATCGCTGCTGTACCGCTTCGGGCGCGGGCACGTGACGCGCGTGAACCTGGCGCTGTGCTTTCCCGAGATGACCGCCCAGGCCCGCGACGATCTCGGCCGCAGGCACTTCCGCATGCTCGGGCGCAACGCGGTGGAGCTTTCCGTGATGGTCTGGGGATCGGAGAGGCAGCTCCTCGAGCTCACGCGCCACGAAGGACTCGAGCACCTGCATGCCGCCGCGGCTGGCGGCCATCCGGTGATTGCGATGGCCCCGCATTTCATCGGGCTGAACATGGGCGGCATTCGCGTGGCCTATGAATACCCGGGCACCGCGAGCGTGTACAGCAAGCAGAAAAATCCGGTCCTCGAGCGGATCTTCCTGCGGGCCCGCACGCGCTTCGGCAACCCGCACCTGGTGAGCCGCCAGGAAGGGCTGCGCTCGATCGTGCGCGCGATCAAGGGGGGCAAGCCGTTCTACTTCCTTCCGGACATGGACTTCGGCATCCGCGACGCGATCTTCTCGCCGTTCTTCGGCGTGCCGACGGCGACCATCACCGCGCTCCCACGCCTGGCGAAGCTCACCGGCGCGCGCGTGATCCCGGTCATCACGCGCCAGGAAGGCGATCATTACGTCGCGCGCTTCTACCCGGCGTGGGAGGACTATCCCAGCGGCGACCTGGAAGCCGACGTGCGGCGCATGAACGCGTTCATCGAAGAGCGCGTGCGCGAGATGCCGGAGCAGTACTTCTGGGCCCACAAGCGCTTCAAGACGCGCCCGCCGGGCGAGCCGTCGCCTTACCGCAAAGGCTAGGCTCGAGCCTCGCTCAGGGCGCGCGAGAGATTGTCGGGATCCACCGGCTTCACCAGATGCAGGTCGAAGCCCGAGGCCTTGGTGCGCGCCCGGTCCGCGGCTTGCCCATACCCGGTGACCGCGATGACCCTGGCGCGCGAAGTCTCCGGGAGCGTGCGAAAGCGCTGCGCGAGCTCGAAGCCGTCGACTCCGGGCAGGCCCAGGTCGAGCAGGATTGTGTCGGGACGAAAGACGCGCGCCGCTTCAACCGCCTGGCGGCCATCGTTCACTACCGCCACTTCGTGCCCCAGCTCACGCAGCAGCATCGCCATCGCCTCGGCTGCGTCCAGGTTGTCTTCCACCACCAGGACCCGTCGCGTTGATGTCGAGCAGTGCGCGCGGCTTGCTTGCGGCCCCGGCATTCCGACCTCGAGCCCGGCGAGCGGCAGCTCGATCACGAAGGAGCTGCCTTTGCCCGCGCCCTCGCCGGGGCTGTGCGCCGAGACGCACCCGCCATGCAGCTCCACCAGGCCCTTCACCAGGGATAGCCCGATGCCGAGTCCGCCACTGGCGCGGTCGAGCGAGGTTTCGCCTTGCGAGAAGAGCTCGAAGACCGCCGGCAGGAACTCCTGCGAGATGCCCTTGCCGTTGTCTGCGACAACGATGCGGAGCGTTTCCGCGCTGCGCGTGACATCGAGCGCGAGCACGCCTGCGCGCGGCGTGAACTTGGAGGCGTTGTTGAGTAGGTTGCCGACGACCTGCGAAAGGCGCATCCCGTCGGCGTCGAGCCACACCTCGTCGTCGGGCTTGCTCATCCGGAAGGACTGTCCGCGTTCGGCTATGTGAGGAGCAGCGAGCTCGATCGCCGAGTCGAGGACCGCGGAGAGGCTCACGCGACTTCGCTGCAGCACGATCTTGCGCTGCGTGATGCGCGAGACGTCGAGGAGATCGTCGACCAGGCGGGCGAGGTGCACGACCTGGCGGCCGATCAGCAGGAGCGCGCGCGCGCGCACGGCACTGTCGCCCGACAGGCTCAGGATGTGCACCGCGTTGCGTATGGGCGCCAGCGGGTTGCGCAGTTCGTGCGCGAGCATGGCGAGGAACTCGTCCTTGCGCCGGTCGGCTTCCTGCAGCGCTTCGAGCGCCACCTGACGCTCGCCCTCTGCTCGGCGCATGCGCAGCAGTGCGCGCACATTCGCCACCAGTTCCTCGGGTTCGATCGGTTCGACGAGGTAGCCGTCCGCGCCAGCCTGGAGCGCGGCGATGCGATCCCTCGCCTCGGTGTGGAAGGCGGATGTCTGCAGCACCACGATACTGGCAAGCGTGGGATCGGCCTTGACGAAGGCGGCCAGCTCGCGTCCATCGATGTCGGGAAGGCGAACGTCGAGGACGACCAGCTCGGGCGAGTGGCTGCGCATCATTTCGACCGCGGCTTCGCCGTCGGCCGCCTCGACCACCTCGAAGCCCGCGAGGCGCAGGAGGCGCGTCTTCACATAGCGGGCTGCGTGGTTGTCGTCGACGATGAGGATGAGGCCGTCGCTCATGTCTTTTCCAAGGTGCGCGGCCCGATGACATCGAGGGCGCGGGCGAGTGATTCCACCGACAGGTCGCGCTTGTGCAGGACGGCGCGCGCGTGCCCATCAAGACGCGCGCGCAGCGCCGGGTCGATCTCGTGGGACGTGACCACGATCACCGGGATGTGGGCAGTGGCCGGGTCGTCGCGTAGCCGGTCGAGCACCTCGTCGCCGCGCATGCCGGGCAGGAAAAGGTCGAGGAAGATCACGCTCGGCTGATAGCGGCTCGCCATGGCGACTCCGCTCGCGCCGTCGCGCGCTTCCGCGAACTTCATCGGCTGGCGCACTGAGCGTCGGATCAGGTAGCGCGCCGCCTCGTCGTCGTCGATGATGAGTGCGAGCCGCTCCGCGCCGCGCGCAGTGACCCGCTCCAGCGCCGCGAGGAGCGGCTCGCGCGCGACTGGCTTGCTGAAGTACGCGTCGGCTCCCAGCGAGTAGGCTTTGCGCTCGTCCTCGACGCTACTGACCACGACCACCGGCAGCGGATCGTCCTGGGACTTGGTCTCGGAAAGCCAGCGCCAAGCATGATGCTGCTCGCCAGCCAGGAGGATGTCGAGGATCACTGCGTCGGGGCGGTTCAGCTTCAGCAGCTCGCGCGCTTCGGCGAGCGAGGCGACCGCGATGGTCGAGAAGCTACTGCCCTTCAGGAACTTCTCGTACAGCATGCGCAACGGCGGCTCGTCCTCGATCACCAGAACCCAGCGGCCCTCGATGGCGCTGGCCCTTTCGGATTTCCCCGCAGATTCGAGTTGCGCGTCGCCACCCGCATAGCGGATCGGAAGGCGGGCGGTGAACGTCGAGCCCTTTCCCGGAGTGCTCTCGACCGACACCTCGCCGCCGAGCAGTATCGCGAGCCGGCGGCACAAGGGCAGTCCCAGGCCGGTGCCTTTCACGCGCCGCTGCATCGGGCTGGGAATCTGGGCGAATTCCTCGAAAATGACCTCCATGTCCTCGAGGGCGATGCCGATCCCGGTGTCGCTCACGGTGAAGACGACGCGGTCGCCATCCTTGTCGAGGAGCGCGCGCACCGTCACCGAGCCGCGTTCGGTGAACTTGAGCGCGTTGGAGACGAAGTTGCGCAGAATCTGCGAGACTTTGCTCTCGTCGGTATAAAGGACCGGCACGCTGACCGGGTCGTCGAAGACGAGGTCGACCGTGTCCGCCACGAGCAGCGGCCGAAGCATGCCGCGCAGCGCGCTGAACAGCTCGCCAGCCTCGAAGTGTGTCGGCTTCACATCGATCTTGCCGGCCTCGATCTTGGCGAGATCGAGCAGGTCGTTCACCAGCTCGGAAAGATCCTCGCTGGCCTTGACGATGAACTTGACC
>JANMYH010000065.1:0-1641 GCA_031381925.1 Burkholderiales bacterium
GCCGACGACCTGCGCGAGGTCCGCCGCCAGATCGATTCCACCCGCCCGGCGACCGCGCTCAAGGCGAGCAACGCGCCGTCGATGGCGCGCCGCGAGCCCATCATTCCGTCCGAGCGGCACGTGGACACGGCGACGATGCCGCTGGGACCACGCGACGCGAAGAAGGACGACGACGGCAAGCCCGTGCCGCTCGCCAAGACATTCGACTCGTTCGACGCGACGCTGCGCCTCGCCTCGATGACCGACCAGACCGAGGATTTCCGCGACTACATCAGCGCCACGCAGAAGATGCGCGCGTACCGCGGGAAGATCGAGGCGACCAGCCCGCTCGCGGCCCAGGCCGGCTTCCACACCGAGACCGTTCCCCCGCCGGCACCCGCCCCCGAGCGCCGCGCACCCCCCGCCTCCCGCGCGCGCCCCGTGCCGATGCAACTCCCCCAGCGCGTGCCACTCAACGCCGCCAGCTCCACCTCCAACCTGATCGCCGTCGCGGCGATCGTGGTGCTCTCGCTCGCCGCCGTCGCGCTGGTCATCGCCCTGCTGATGAAATAGTCGAGTTGTCAAACCCGCGCATTGAGCTGTCACACCCGCGTAGGCGGGTGCCCAATTGAGCAGAGTTGTCACACCCGCGTAGGCGGGTGCCCAATTGATTGGGTCCCCGCCTGCGCGGGGATGACGCTACTGCTATCGCTTCAGGTAATCCACCGCCTCCACCAGGCGGTTCACCGCCACGATCTCGATGCCCGCAATGGGCTGCCGCGGCTTGTTCGCGGCGGGGATGATGGCGTGGGTGAAGCCGAGCTTGGCGGCTTCCTTGAGGCGCTCCTGGCCGCGCTGCACGGGCCGCACCTCCCCCGCCAGGCCCACCTCGCCGAACACCACGTGCTTCTCGGGTAGCGGGCGATTGCGAAGGCTCGAGACCACGGCGAGCGTGACGGCGAGATCCGCGCCCGGCTCGACGATGCGAACCCCGCCCACGGCATTGAGGAACACGTCCTGGTCGAAGCAGGCGATCCCCGCGTGGCGGTGAAGGACGGCCAGCAGCATCGCGAGGCGATTCTGCTCGAGGCCGACCGCGAGGCGCTTGGGATTCCCTCCGTGCGCGTCATCGACCAGCGCCTGCAGCTCCACCAGCAGCGGCCGCGTCCCCTCCTGGGTCACCATCACGCAAGAGCCCGCGACCCCCGAGTGATGCTGCGAGAGAAAGAGCGCCGAGGGATTGGTCACCTCGCGCAGCCCCTTCTCGGTCATCGCGAAAACGCCGATCTCGTTCACCGCGCCGAAGCGGTTCTTGAACGCGCGGATCAACCGGAAGCTGGTGTGGGTCTCGCCCTCGAAGTAGAGGACGGTATCGACCATGTGCTCGAGCACGCGCGGGCCGGCGAGCAACCCTTCCTTGGTCACGTGGCCCACGAAGATGATGGTGGTCGCGCTCTGTTTCGCAAGCCGCGTGAGCTGCGCTGCGCATTCCCGCACCTGCGCGACCGACCCCGGGGCGGAAGTGAGCGCGCTTGAATAAAGCGTCTGGATGGAATCCACCACCGCGATCCGGGGCCTCCGCTCGTTCAGGATCGCCTGGATTTTCTCCAGCTCGATCTCGGGCAGGAGTTGCACCTTCCCCGCGTTCACGCCGAGTCGCTT
>JANMYH010000104.1:0-3737 GCA_031381925.1 Burkholderiales bacterium
CCTTCCTAGAAACGTTCGCGGGCTTCCTAATGGCTGTGGCATTTGGCGTGCTGTGCGCGGCCATCATCGTTGTCATTCCGGCGCTGGCGGATTTCATCATGCCCCTTCTGCTGATATCGCAGCTCGTTCCCAAAGTCGCGATTGCGCCGATCCTCCTGATCTGGTTCGGCTACGGCATTTTTCCCAAGATCTTCATCGCATTCCTGATTGCGTTCTTTCCGATCGTGGTCAATACCGCCTCGGGATTGGCGTCGGTCGAGCGCCCGATGCTCGATCTCGCGCGCTCGCTCGAGGCGACGCGCTGGCAAATTTTCTGGAAGTTCCGCATCCCTGTGGCGCTTCCGGAGATGTTCAGCGGTATGAAGATCGCGATCACGCTCGCCGTAATCGGCGCGATCATCGGGGAGTTCGTGGGCGGAAGCTCTGGCCTGGGATACCTCATCCTGCTCGCGAACTCGGAGCTAGACACGCCCCTCGCTTTCGGCGCGTTGATGCTCCTGTCCGTCGGCGGCATCGGGCTCTATGCCGCTGTGGAGTTGGTCGAGCGGCTCGCCATCCCCTGGAACAAAGCATCGACCGATGTACGCCTCGGACTGGGGGGCTGAGGATGGACGCCGCCTTGGCAATCGAGATCGACAACCTCTCAAAGCATTACGATACGCGCGACGGCGACGTCCTGGCGATCAAGGACGTTACCTTCGACATTCGCCAGAGCGAGTTTATTTCGGTGCTGGGCCCCAGCGGCTGTGGCAAGACAACGCTCCTAAAGGTCATCGCCGGCCTGGAGGGCGCAACCCTCGGCCAGGCACGGTTGCACGGCAAGATCATCAAGGGGCCGCAGCGCAAGACGGGAATCGTTTTCCAGACGCCCGCGCTCATGAAGTGGCGAACCGCGCTGATGAACGTGATGCTGCCCGCCGAGATCCTGCGTTTGCCGCAGGCCCAATCCCGGGAATCCGCGCTGGAGCTGCTCGACCTAGTCGGATTGAGGGAATTCACCAACAAGTACCCGCACGAACTGTCCGGCGGGATGCAGCAGCGCGTTGCCATCGCCCGGGCCCTCATCCACAAGCCGGAAATCCTCCTGCTCGACGAGCCCTTCAGCGCGCTGGACACCATGACTCGGGGCCAGCTCAACCTGGAATTGCTTCGTATCTGGAGCGAAAGCAAGACGACGAGCCTGCTGATTACCCACAGCATCCCTGAAGCCGTGTTTCTTTCGGACCGTGTGGTCGTGATGACGTCACGGCCCGCGCAAATTGCGCAGATCGTCACCATCGACCTTCCTCGCCCGCGGACCGCAGAAATGCGGGTGTCGGCGGACTTCATACGGCTCATCGAGCGCGTCGGAAGGATCATCGGGCTGGAGTATGTCTGACCCGACTCTCTTGTCCGCCCGGGAGCTCGAAGAAAGTTACCGCGGCAGACGATTGTCGCCAGTCGAGCTCGTGAAAGCGACGCTCGACAAGATCGATCGCCTGAATCCCGAGCTCAACGCGTTCCGGGTGGTCGACCCCGAGGGGGCATTTGCGGCCGCGCGGGATTCCGAAAGCCGATGGATGCGCGGCGAGCCGCTGACTCGGCTCGATGGGGTCACATTCGCCGTGAAAGACCTGCTCCTGGCGCGAGGCCATCCCACGCTCTACGGTTCGCGCGCCGTTTCTCCCGATCAGACGACGGACCAGGATGCTCCCGCAGCCGCTCGACTGCGCGAAAGCGGCGCAGTGTTCCTTGGGAAGACCACCACCTCGGAATTCGGTTGGAAGGGGACAGCAGACAGTCCGCTCACCGGAGTAGTGCGCAATCCCCATGACCTGTCGAAAACTTCCGGCGGCAGCAGCGGCGGCGCGGCGGCCGCGGCGGCGACCGGACTGGGCGTCTTCCAACTCGGCACCGACGGCGGAGGGTCGGTACGCATCCCGGCGAGCTTTTGCGGCGTCTTTGGAATGAAGGCCACCTTCGGTCGCGTCTCGGCGTGGCCCGCCGGACCGATGATGACGCTCTCGAACGTCGGCCCGATCACCCGCCGCGTGGACGACGCCGCCCGAATGCTCGATGTCATAACCCGGCCCGACCCGCGCGATTGGTACGCACTGCCTGCTGCACGGCTGGATTTCGAGCGCCGGGTCGACGTCAAGAACCTCAAGCTCGGCCTCTACATACGAAAGCCCGAATCGCCCATCGATCCCGAAATCGAGAAGTGCATTCGAAACCTCGCCGCCCAGCTCGCGAGCCTCGGCGCCCAGGTCGACGAGATCGAGCTTCCTCTCAGAGACGCCTACGAGATTCTTCTTCCGCACTGGCATTCGGGCGCCCTACACCTCGTTTCCCAGATACCCGAGGAAAAGCGCCATCTTGTGGACGAAGGCCTGAGGGCCGCCGCCGAAAGGGGAGCGAGACTCACGATCGAGCAACTCTACCGCGCGACGTTCCTGCGGCAGCGTCTCGGCGAGGCGCTTCAGGCAGCGCTGCGGCCTTTTGACGCTATCATTACTCCGACGGTGCCGATCCTTCCATTCGAGTCCGGGAGGCAGTGGCCCTCGGACGCTTCCTATGATTCCTGGCTCGAGTGGGCGTGCTACCTGTTTCCATTCAACCTCTCGCGGCAGCCTGCCGCCTCCGTCCCTGTGGGCGTTTCGAGCACCGGCTTGCCGATCGGAGCCCAGATCGCCGGCGCACTTTATGGCGACGAGGAGGTGATGAGAATCGCGCGTGCCGTCGAGGCCATGGTAATGACGCGGTGACCCGCCCGCGCCCTCTGGGGGAGATGGCCTACGAGAGCCTGCGCCGCGACATCATCCGGTGCGCGCTTGCTCCCGGCGCGCAGATCACCGAGGGCGGTGCCTGCGAGATCTACAAGATGGGCAAGGCGCCGGTGCGCTCGGCGTTAGCGCGATTGAGCCAGGAGGGGCTCGTTCGGGCGGTACCCCGCCACGGATACGTCATTGCACCTATCACGCTCAAGAACGTCCAGGACATGTTCGAGTTGCGGCTGATCGTCGAGCCCACGATCGCTCGCATGGCCGTCGGCCGGATCAACGCTGCGAATCTTCGCAAGGTGAACGTCGCACCCGGCGCTTCGAAGGGTGCCGAAGCCGAGCTGAGCTTCCTCAAGGCAAACAGGGATTTCCATCTTGCCATCGCCGAAGCCTCGGGCAACCAGCGGGTGTTCGCGCTGATGGCGCAGCTTCTCGACGACATGGCCCGGCTCCTTCACCTGGGCCTCTTTTCGAACGATTGGCGAACCGGCACCATGCGCGCGGCCCACGAAAGCCAGGCCATGCAGCACGAGGACCTGATTCGCGCTTTAGACGAGGGCGATGCCGCGGCCGCGGAAACGGCCGCCCGGATTCATATCGAAGAGAGCCGCGAGCTCGTGATGAAGGCGCTGCATTCGCAGGATTCACTGACGATCGGTCGAGTGGCCCTGGCTGTAGCCCGCTGGTAAGCTCCTCGTCATGACCATCCCCACCGACGTCAAGAGCATGGCCGTCTTCTGCGACTTCGAGAACGTGGCCCTCGGCGTTCGCGAAGCGAAGTACGACCGTTTCGACATCAGCAAGGTCCTCGAGCGATTGCTGCTGAAGGGCAGCATCGTGGTGAAGAAGGCCTATTGCGACTGGGAGCGCTACAAGGAATTCAAGGCGCCCATGCACCAGGCCTCCTTCGAGCTGATCGAGATCCCGCACGTGCGCCAGTCGGGCAAGAACTCCGCCGACATCCGCATGGTGGTCGAC
>JANMYH010000118.1:0-7355 GCA_031381925.1 Burkholderiales bacterium
CGCCGAGGTGTTCGACACCCCCGCCGCGGAGGTGACGAGCGAGCAGCGCCGCTACGCCAAGGTCATCAACTTCGGCCTCATCTACGGCATGAGCGCCTTCGGCCTCGCGGGCAACCTCGGCATCGAGCGCGCGGCAGCGGCAAGCTACATGGACAAATACTTCGCGCGGTACCCCGGGGTTGCGCAGTACATGGAGCGCACCCGCCAGGAGGCGCGCGAGCGGGGCTACGTGGAGACGGTGTTCGGCCGGCGGCTGTGGCTCCCCGACATCCAGTCCTCGAACCAGGCGCGCCGCCAGGGCGCCGAGCGCCAGGCAATCAACGCACCGATGCAGGGCACGGCCGCCGACCTCATCAAGCTCGCGATGATCGCGGTGCAGGGCTGGATCGAGAGCGAGAAGCTCGCGACCAAGCTGGTGATGCAGGTCCACGACGAGTTGGTGCTCGAGGTACCCGGCGACGAGCTCGAGCGCGTGAAGCCCAACGTCGAGAGGCTGATGATCGGCGTGGCGAGGCTCGACGTGCCGCTGGTGGTCGAGGCGGGCGTGGGCGACAACTGGGAGTAGGCGCAGTGACGCGACCTTCCACGATCACTTCTCGAAGGCCGCGGGCGGCTACGCCATGTCGCGCCCGACCTATCCCGACGCGCTCTTCCGCCGCCTGGCCGAGCTCGCGCCGGCGCGCGAGTCGGCATGGGATTGCGCGACCGGCAATGGCCAGGCCGCCCATGGCCTGGCGCGATACTTCGACAGCGTCGAGGCGACCGACGCGAGCGCGGAGCAGATCGCGCACGCGGCGCCGCTCGCGAACGTGAATTACTCGGTCAAGCCCGCCGAGTCCACTGGATTTCCCGCGGCGAGCTTCGACGCGGTGTGCGTGGCGCAGGCGTTGCACTGGTTCGAGGTCGAGCGCTTCTACGGCGAGGTGAAGCGCGTGCTGAAGCCGCGCGGGTTGGTGCTGGTAACCGGCTACGGGTGGATGGAGATCTCGCCGGGCATCGACGCCGTCCTGAAACGCGCCGTGATCGAGCCCCTGCACCCCTTCTGGCCGGCCCAGAACCGGTTGCTCTGGAACGGGTACCGGGACCTGCCGTTTCCATTCGAGAGGATCGAGTTCCCCGCGATGGCCATCGAGGCCCGTTGGACGCTCGCCCAGCTGGTCGGCTATATCGGCACCTGGACCGCTGCGCGCCGCCTGTCGGAGGCGAAGCCCGATTTCATCGGGGGCGTCCACGACGCGCTTGCGGCCGCGTGGGGGTCGCCCGAGGTTCGTGTCGTCAGGTCCCCGCTGACGATCACCTGCGGGCGTCACGCCGGTCCCTAGGCCCATGCCCAAAAACCTCCAGCCGGGGTCGACCGGGGCCGACGTACGGCGGGCCTCGACGATGCTGAAGGCCGGCGAGGTCGTGGCGTTCCCGACGGAGACGGTCTACGGGCTGGGTGCCGACGCAGCCAACGCGAAGGGTGTCGCGAAGATCTTCGCGTTGAAAGGCCGTCCGGCCGACCATCCGCTGATCGTGCATTTCGCCGATCCCCTCGCAATGGGCGACTGGGCGCTCGACGTTCCAGTTGGGGCGCGCGCCCTCGCGAGCCGTTTCTGGCCCGGCCCGCTCACGCTGATCCTGAAAAAGTCCGCGCGCGTGCCGCTCGAGGTGACCGGAGGGCAGGGCACGGTCGGACTGCGCTGTCCCTCGCATCCCATGGCGCAGGAGCTCCTGCGGGAGTTCGCGCGCATCGGCAGTGGTGCCGTCGCCGCGCCCTCGGCCAACAAGTTCGGCCACGTGAGCCCGACCACCGCGGCGCACGTGCGCGACGAGTTCGGGGCGGATCTCTTCATCCTCGATGGCGGCGCTTGCGAGGTGGGGCTGGAATCGACCATCGTCGACCTGTCGCGCGGCGCGCCCGTGCTGCTGCGCCCTGGAGGGATCTCGCGCGATGAGATCGCGCTTGCGCTCGGAGAGAAGCTGCTCGCGCGCGATTCGCAGGCGCCACGGGCCTCGGGCACGCTCGACTCGCACTACGCGCCGCGCACCGCGCTCGCGCTGGTGGACGCCGCCGGACTTGCGCTCGATCTGCAGGCGCCGGCGAACGTTGCCGTGCTGGCGTTCTCCGAGGCCCCGCCCACCGCGCGCGTGACCTCGTGGCTCACCGCCGCCGCCGATCCCGTAAGCTACGGACACGACCTGTATGCCAACCTGCGCACGCTCGATGCGAGTGGCGCCAAGCGCATCGTGGTCGAGGCGCCGCCGCAGACGCCGCAATGGGAGGCGATCAACGACCGGCTGATGCGCGCCGCGGCGGGAACGCTGCCGATCGACGACGAGCCCTGACAATTCCGTGACCCCTACGAAAGACCTCGATGAAACCGCTCCACACGCTCCTGCTCACGTGCGCGGCTAGCGCCGCAGTTTCGGGCTGCGCGCCGCTGGTCACGCAAAGCCCCGGGCAGGGCCTGAGCCCCGTCAACGCGATCTCCGAGGGCGAGGACAAGCACCTCATGCTCTTCGGCCACGATGTGGTGAGCTATTTCACCGAGAAGGCGCATCGCCCGGGCAATCCGGCGATCAAGAGCGTCTACAAGGGCGTGACGTTCCGGTTCTCCAAGCCCGAGCACAAGGCGATGTTCGATGCGGCCCCGGAGAAGTACATTCCCCAGTTCGGCGGCTACTGCACCAACGGGATCGTCTACGGCGTGCCTTGGGGCGGCGACGCCAACAGCTGGGAGATGATCGACGGCAAGCTCTACATGTTTGGTGGGGCCGGCTCGCACGACGCCTTCATGCTCGACGTGCCGCGCAACCTGGCGCTCGCCAACAAGTACTGGACCGAGGAAATGGAGGGCTCGAACGCCTTCTTCCAGCGCACCAAGCGGGTGATCTTCCACGTGCCGCACTGGAAGACCGGCGCCCAGCTCGCCGAGGAAGTCGCGCGGGCGAAGCGCTAGCCTCGATCAGGCCGCGCGCTGACCCGGCGAGCGAGGAAATTTTTCGGTGACGGCGCCCGACACAACTCCGTCTGCGTCGCGTGTGCGCTCTTCCAGCCGGATCGCGCCGTCCCCGGAGATCGCAACGACGCTCGAACACCGCGTGCCGTAGTCCGCCCCGACGATGAGCGCCGAGGCGAGCCGGCGTTCCCAGGCGATTCCGACGCCGGTATCCGGCAGCGCGCCGTCGGACGCGCCTTGCCCGTCCGCGAGCGCAGCGAAGAGCCGGGGCGCGGGATCCGGTTCGCGCAGCGCTTCCTGCATCGCCACCCTTCCGCGTACGACCTTGGGCCACGGCTCATCCAGCAAATGGTTCGACAGGCCGTGGATGCCGGGCTCGATCGCGCGTGCAGCACCCTCACGGCTGCCGAAATACCAGAGCGAGAGGCCGTCGCCGACAATCAGGTTGAATCCGTTGTATTCGGCGGCCCGCGGGGCGAGCGCCGCAAGGAACGCTTCGGGGCTCGAGTCATCCCGAAGGAAATCGGCGACCAGCCCGCCGCGCGAGCGGGCGGTGGAGCGCTTGTCCGCGGGATCGCGATAGTTGGTTACCGCGGCGAAACGGCCCGCGCGCGTGATCCCCATCCAGGTGCCGCCGGCCTGCAGGTCCCGTCCAGCCAGCAGATGGGGGTGGTCCGGCCACCAGTGGGCCGGCTCGGCGGGCCGCTCGCGCCACTCGTCGCGGTTGGCCGCGACGACCAGCGGCAGGTCAGCGCGCGCCTTCCAGGCGAGGACGATCAGGCACAAAGCTCAGCCTTCGGGCGACTTGATCTTGGCCAGGTGCGCGGCGTAACGCGCGTTGTCGAAGGGAGTGGATTCGTTCAGCATGCGCGTCATCTCGAGGCGCAGCGCCGCGGCCATGAGCTGCAGGGCCTGGCTATTCGAGGCGCCGGCGTCGATCAGCCGGTCGTAGGTCGCGCGGGCCTCGGGCGGCTCGCCGGAGTCGATCTGGCCGAGAACCGTGTCCAGAACCGCATCCCTGACGGTCTTGTCGTTCATGCGAGTCTCCCCTGCCTTGCACGCGTGAACCTCATTTTGCCACGTTGCGGCGCGCTCATTTCTTCTCGGCGCCCATCACCACGTCGGGCAGCCAGGTCACCACCTGGGGAAACACGGTGATGATGGCGATCGTGACCACCAGCATCCCGAAGAATGGCAATGCCGCGCGCGCGATCTCGTTGGAGTCCTTGCCGGTCATGTTCTGCAGCACGAAGAGGTTGAATCCCACGGGCGGCGTGACTTCCGCGATTTCCACCAGCAGCACGATGAAGATGCCGAACCAGACGAGGTCGAAGCCCGCCTTCTGGATCATCGGCAGCACGATCGCCGCGGTGAGCACGATCATCGAGATGCCGTCGAGCGCCATGCCGAGGACGATGTAGAAGACGGCCAGCGCGGCGATGAGCGCGATCGGCGAGAGCCCGAATGAGCCGACCCATTCGGCCAGCGCGCGCGGGATGCCGGTGAAGCCCATCGCGAGGCTCAAGTACGCCGCTCCCGCGAGGATGAACATGATCATGCAGGAGACGCGCGTGGCCGACATGAGGCTGTCGATGAAGTTGCGCCAGGTGAGCGAGCCGCTCCACCACGCGATGGCGAGCGAGCCGAGCACGCCATAGGCGGCGCATTCGGTGGCGCTCGCGATGCCCTTCACCAGCACCCAGACCATGAGCACGATCAGCAGCGTCACCGGGATCAGGTTGCCCGAGGCACGCACCTTCGCCATGAAGCTCATGGGCGGGCCCGCGGGCGGGGTCTTCTCCGGGTTCGCGAGCGCCCAGGCGACGATGTAGCCCGAGAAAAGGACCATCAGGATCAGGCCCGGGATGAAGCCCGCGAGGAACACGCGGATGATCGATGCGTCGGCGGCCACCGCGTAGACCACCATGGTGATCGACGGCGGGATGAGGATCCCGAGCGTGCCGGCGGTGGCGAGCGAGCCGAGGGCCACCTTCTCGTCGTAGCCGCGCTTCATCAGCTCCGGCAGCGCGACCTGGGAGATGGTCGCGCAGGTCGCCGCCGACGAGCCCGACACCGAGCCGAAGATTCCGCACCCGAGGATGTTCACGTGCATGAGTCGCCCGGGGATTCGGTCCAGCCAGGGCGCGAGGCCATCGAACATCTCGCGGGACAGGCGCGTTCGAAACAGGATCTCCCCCATCCAGATGAACATCGGCAGCGCGGCGAGCGTCCAGGAGGCGCCCGAGCTCCAGAATGCGGTGAACAGGTTCTTGCCGGGCGGCGTGCCGGTGAATAGCGCGAGCCCCGCGAAGCCCACGATCGCGAGGGTCATGGCGATCCAGACCCCGCCGGCAAGCAGCAGCAGCATGAAGAAGAGCAGCAGGCCCGCGATCTCGATCAGGCCCATCACTCAGATGTCCTCGCTGTAGTCGCCGCGAGCATGGCGCTCTTCGGCGGCGGTCACATAGAGGGGTCGATCGCCGCGGATCACGATCACCAGCTGCTCGATCACCGCGATGAAGAGAAGCACGGCGCCGACCGAGAACGACAGCTGCGGAATCCAGATCGGGACGATGATGACGCCGGTGGACACCTCCTTGTACTTCCAGCTCTCGTAGACGTAGCGGACCGCCCACCAGGCCAGGTAGCCCGTGAACACCGTCCCGATCGCCAGCGACGTCGCCTCGAAAATGCGGCGCGGATCGGGCCCCAGCCGCTCGATCAGCAGCGTCACGCGGACGAAATCGCCGTGCCGGAAGGTGTGCGCGAGCGCGAGGAAGAAGGCCGCGGCGCAGAACCACGCCACCAGGTCGTCGGTGCCCCCGGTGGGCAGGTTGATCTCGCGCATCACGGTCTGCGCGATCATCAGCACGAAGATCCCGAAAACGAAAAACGCCGCGAGATATCCCGCGGCGTCGTAAGCGAAGGCGAGCGCCTTGCGCACGCTATTTCTTGTATGCGTCGACCATCGCCTGCCCGTCCGCACCCGCGCTCTTGATCCAGTCGGAGGTCATGGTGTCGCCGATCTTCTTCAGGTCGGCCTTGAGCGTGGCCGAGGGCGGTGCGACGGTCATCCCGTTCTTGGCGAGCTGCTCGAGGTAGAACTGGGTCTTCTCCTCGCTCACCTTCCAGCCGCGGGTCTCGGCTTCGGCGGCGCACTTGAGCAACGCGTCCTGGGTGGGCTTGTCGAGCGCGTCGAACGCCTGCTGGCTCACGAACACGATGTTCTTCGGGATCCAGGCCTGGGTGTCGTAGTAGTACTTCACGTGCTCCCACGCCTTGGTGTCGTAGCCGGTGGCGCCCGACGTGATGTTCGCGTTCACCACACCGGTGGTCATCGCCTGGGCGAGCTCGGCGGCCTGGACCGTCACCGGCTGCGCGCCGACCAGCTCGGCGATCTTCGACGTGGCCGGGTTGTAGGCGCGCATCTTCAGGCCCTTCATGTCGGCGACGGTCGCGATCGGCTTGTTGGAATAGATGCCCTGGGGCGGCCACGGCACCGCGTAGAGGACCTTCATGCCCTGTTTGGCGAAGCGCTCCTCGAGGGTCTTGCGCGACACTTTCCACAGCTTGGCCGCGTCGCCGAAGCTGGTCGCGAGGAACGGCACCGAATCGATTCCGAAGACCGGGTCTTCGTTGGAGTAGCCGGAGATCAGGATCTCCCCGATCTGCGCCTGGCCGCTCTGGACCGCGCGCTTGATCTCGTTCGCCTTGAAGAGCGAGGCGTTCGGGTGCACCTGGATCTTGAGCTTCCCGGAGGTGGCCTTGTCCACGTCGCCGGCGAACTGCACCACGTTCTCGGTGTGGAAGTTGCTCGGCGAATAGGGCGTGGGCATGTCCCACTTGGTCTGCGCGGCGGCGGTCGTGGCGAGCGCGATGCCGAGGGCCGCGGCGAGTCCCTGAATGCGGGTCATGGAAAGCCTCCTGTGGTTGGGGCGGTCTGGAAAAACGCTAGCATAAGCCATGCGCTGGCAATTCTGGATCGACCGCGGGGGCACGTTCACCGACATCGTCGCCCGCAGGCCCGACGGCGGGCTGCTCACCCACAAGCTGCTCTCGGAGAACCCGGAGCAGTACGGCGACGCCGCGATCGCCGGCATCCGCCATTTCCTCGAAGTCGCGCCGGGCGATCCGATCCCGGTCGACCGGATCGAGGCGGTGAAGATGGGCACCACGGTCGCCACCAATGCACTCCTCGAGAGGAAGGGCGAGCCCACCGTGCTCTTCATCACGCGCGGATTCCGCGACCAGCTGCGCATCGCCTACCAGAACCGCCCGCGCATCTTCGACCGCCACATCAAGTTGCCCGAGCTGCTCTACAAGCACGTGGTGGAGGTCGACGAGCGCATCGGCGCCCGCGGCGAGGTGGTGCGCGCGCTCGACGAGGCGCAGGCCCGGCGCGAGCTCGGGCGC
>JANMYH010000137.1:0-4072 GCA_031381925.1 Burkholderiales bacterium
CTCGCCCCACAGCACGACCGGCGAGCCGACCCCCGCGGCGGGAACCGGCGCCAGGTCGACCGTGATCATGTCCATGGAAACGCGCCCGACGGTGCGAGTGCGCGCGCCCGCGACCAGCACCGGCGTGCCCGAAGGCGCATGGCGCGGATAGCCATCGGCATAGCCGCACGCAACGACTCCCACCCGCATCGGCAGCTCGCAGCGGAACTCGCCGCCGTAGCCCACCGAATCGCCGGGCTTCAGGGTCTGGACCGCGATCAGCTTGGAAGTGAGCGTCATCGCGGGCTTGAGGCCCAGCGCCTGGGCCGAGCGATCGGCAAACGGCGTCGCCCCGTAGAGCCCGATCCCGAGGCGCACCACGTCGGCATGGGAACCGGGATGCGCGAAGATCGCGGCCGAGTTGGCGAGGCTCCGCGGCAGCTCGATCCCGCGCGTGGCCTCCTCGAACCGCTGCATCGCTTCCGCCACGCCCTCGGAGCCATCGGCGGTCGCGAAGTGCGTCATCAGCGTGATCGAGCGTGTAGTGCCGGTGCGCTTCAGGCGTTCCAGCACCTCGCGCACCTGGCCGAGGGGAAACCCCAAGCGATTCATCCCGGTATTGACCTTGAGCCACACGTCGATCAGCCGGTCGGGCTTGTCGGTCTCGAGGATGCGAAGCTGGTCGTCGTGATGCACCGCCGTCGCGAGGTTGGCCGACGCGATGAGGCGCAGCTCCGCCGGCTCGAAGAAGCCCTCGAGCAGCAGGATGGGTGCCGTGCCATTGCGCTCGCGAAGGGCGATGGCGCCGTCGATCTCGAGCGTCGCGAACCCATCGGCCTGGGGGAGTGCCCGCCCCACCCGCTCGACGCCGTGGCCATAGGCATTCGCCTTCACCACCGCGAAAACCTTGGCGCCAGGGGCCAGCCGCTTCGCCACCCAGTAGTTGTGGCGCAGGGCGGAGAGGGAGACTCGGGCTTGGAGAGGGCGCATATGTCATTCCCGCGTAGGCGGGAATCCAATTATCAATTATTGATTGGGCCCCCGCCTACGCGGGGGCGACATGCTTGCTACGCGGGAACCCAATTTCAATAGCCCGAAGCTCCCGAGTAATTCTCGAAGCGCGTGTGCTTGCCGAGGAACGTGAGCTTCACCGTCCCGATGGGGCCGTTGCGCTGCTTGCCGATGATGATCTCCGCGATTCCCTTGTCGGGCGAATCCTCGTTGTAGACCTCGTCGCGGTAGACGAAGAGGATCAGGTCGGCGTCCTGCTCGAGCGCGCCCGAGTTGTGGCTCACGATGCCGTCGGCGAGCCAGCACGAGGGACCGGGGACGGTGAGATCGAAGACCTCCTCCTCTCCAGCCGGCTCGATCGAGACGACCTGGTCGAAGGAAAGCCCCGAGCGATTCCAGCTCTGGGTCTCGACGGCCGCCCCCGACGTGCGGGCCGCAGTCTCCAGGAAGATCGAGGCTCCCTTCGCGTAGGCCCCGGCATCGTTCGCGGCATCGACGCCGAGGAGCTCGCTCACGCGTTGCTTCGAGGTGAAGGCAAGCCGCGCACCGACTTCCAGTTCGCCCACCTTCGTCCAACCCTTCGAGCCGAACAACAGGTGCTTGGTGGTGGCGCGGATGGAAGTGCCGTTCGCGAGCGTGACCTTGAAGACCGGCTTCACGCCGACCGACCAGACGCGGTCGGAATGGGCTTTGCAGAGGCGCCCGTCTTCCGACATCGCGACCACTTCGGGCGTCGTCCCCACCAGCTCTCGCACCGGCACGCGCCGCCCGTCGGCCAGCACCACGAGCGTGTCACCCGTGACGCACTCGCGCAGGTCCGACATCACCGGTCGCTTGTTCGGGCGCGATTCGAGGGAGCGGTTCAGCTGGGAAAGCGCCACCACCGGGCACTTGAGCTCCTTCGCCATCGCCTTCAAGCCGCGGGAGATCTCGCTCAGCTCGGTCGCGCGGTTCTCCTGCTGGCCGTCGGTGGCCTGCATGAGCTGGATGTAGTCGACCACGATGAGGCCGAGGCCGCCGTACTCGCGCCACTTGCGGCGCGCCCGCGAGCGCAGCTCGAGCGGATTGAGCGCCGGCGATTCGTCGATCAGGAGCGGCGCCTCGTTCAACTTCCCCAGCGCCGTGCCGAGGCGGTCCCAATCGGGCGGATCGAGCCGGCCGGTGCGCAGCTTCTGCGAATCGACCTTGCCCACGGAGCTCAGCAGGCGAGTCGCGAGCTGCGTGCCGCCCATCTCCATCGAGAAAATCAGCACCGGCAGCTTGAGGTCGAGCGAGATGCTCTCGGCCACGTTCAGCGCGAAGGCGGTGTTGTGGGTGACGACGTAATCGTCGGTGATGTAGAGCCGCGAACCATGGGAGACCGAGATGCACTGCGTTGCCACCACCCGCGACGGCACGATCGAGGTGATCACCGGATGCCACTCGCGCTCCGGCCTCACGGGCAGGCGCGCGCGCTGGGCCGAGTGCCGGAAGAGCGAGCGCGGATCGCGGTGGTGGATGTTGACCACATAGGCGCGGCGGCCATCCTTCTTGGCCGACGAGGTGCGCTTGTCCGCCAGGCAGCAGCCGCCGCCCAACGACCGAACGAGCTCCGTCACGTCGCGGGCCAGGCGATAGCTCGCGGTGCGGAAGCGGATGCCCCCGTTCTCGACCCATCCGTCGGTGTCGAGCAGACCCTGAAGGAGCGCCAAGCGCGACGCGCGCGACGCCTCCTGGTAGAGGCGTGGAATGGATTGGACGGTGTCGCGTAGGCCCACCCCCTGCGACATCTGCCCGACCATCTGGGGCTCCTCCGTCAGCAACTGCGCGGAGCGGTGTCCATCGCAGAGCGAGGAACCCAGGAACGCGGGTTCGATCGGGAGCGGATCCTCGTGCCCGAACTGCCCATTCACCTGGTCGATCCAGAGCTGGTGCTGGTAGCGCTTGCGCCCGAGCATCTCGGTGAGCTTGGAGGTGCTGAGCACGCGCGGGGCCTGCCAATCGCCGTAGTGCACGCGCCAGAGGTGCTCCGCGCACGCCTCCGCGCTCCGGCCATCGGAAAAGGTGATCCGGTAGACCTGCCGCACGCCCTGGGGGTAGACGCCGGTCACGATGGAATGGCCGCCGTCGACCGAGGCGAGCGCATCGCCGACCTGGAGCGCGCCCATCTCCGTCCAGCCGGTGCGCGTCTTGATGCGCGCATCGATCGGGTTCGCCTTCCCCATCGAGGGCCGGCCCGCAACGATGATGAGATCCCCGTCCTGCAGCCCCGTCGTCATCTCATCGAGATCCACGAACCCGGTGGCCTTTCCGGTCACCGACGCCGGATTGCGGTGCAGCTCATCGAGCCGGCTCATCACTTCCGCCAGCACCGTGGACATCTTGGCGAAACTCTCGGAGGAGCGCCCGCCCCTCTCCCCGATCTCGAGGATCTTGGTCTCGGCCTCGTCCAGGAGCTGGCGCGCCTCGCGCCCCTGGGGCGAGTACGCCGAATCCGCGATCGTGGTGCCGACTTCCGCCAGCTTCCGGACGATCGCCCGCTCGCGCACGATCTCCGCATAGCGACGAACGTTGGCGGCCGACGGCGTGCTGGAGGCGAGCTGGTGGAGGTACGCGAGCCCGCCCACGTCCGCGAGCTCGCCGTTGTTCTTGAGCGCCTCCGAGACCGTCAGCACGTCCGCGGGGCGGTTCTCCTCGACCAGCTGCGTGATGGTGCGCCAGAGGATGCGGTGATCGGCCCGGTAGAAGTCGCTGTCGGAGATGACGTCGCCCACGCGATCCCACGACTGGTTGCTGAGGAGCAGCCCGCCCAGGACCGCCTGCTCGGCTTCCACCGAGTGCGGGGGCAGGCGGAGCGATTCGATCTGGGCGTCGCCCGGAATGGCGCGGGCAAAGCGGTCGGAGCCGGCGGGGGCCGAGGGCATTTTCTTTTATCTCCTCGAGGGGGGCTCGCGGCACTCCCAAACCACCGCGAGGACGAAGTCTGCACGCGCCCCCCTGGGCATACAACGCATAAGCCTGTGCATAAGCTGTGTGCAATCGGTGTAATTCACGGTAATACCGGTGCATGGAATTTCGCACGCCGATCGCTCACCAGGTGAGC
>JANMYH010000154.1:0-3957 GCA_031381925.1 Burkholderiales bacterium
GCAGGCGACCCGACACCCGCAACCACGGTGCGATCCGACGACCTGTCGATCGCCAGGCCGAAATCGGCGAGCTTGATGTTCGCCTTGCCGGAATGAAGGATGTTCCCCGGTTTGATGTCGCGGTGGGTCAATCCCTTGGAGTGCGCGAAGGACAGCGCGCGGACGCACTTGAACACGATTTCGGCGATGGCCGCCGGATCGAGGAGGTTCTCGACCTTGCAGAATTTCTCGATCGTCCCGCCCTCGACATACTCCATGACGATGTAGCTGAACTGATCCTCGACCACTGCATCGTAGATCTGCGCAATGTGCGGATGAACGAGCTTGCCGGCCAGGGCCGCTTCGTTGAGGAACATATTCTTGTAGATCACGCCCTCTTCGCCGCTTTTCAGGGCCGCCGGGAAAATGACCTTGATCGCCACCTTGCGATGGGCGAACGGATCCTGGCCGAGAAAGACCTTGCTGGTAGCGCCCGCGCCAAGCTCTGCGGTGATCTCGAACCGCCCGATTTTCTTGCGGATGCTCTGCGTATCGATCGGCGATGCCATGACGAACTTTCTCGTGTGGGATTCGATTATCACGCATTCGACCCGGGGCCGCGAAACTGAAGGGCCTGCTCTACGTGCACGGAGCGCACGTCGCGCGAGCGATCCAAATCGGCGATTGTGCGCGCCATTCTCAGCACTCGGTGGTGGGCCCGCGCCGACAGGCCGAACCGCGCCATCGCCCCTTGAAGAATCCGTCGACCTTCCGCGTCCGGCTGCGCGTGCCGCCCCGCCTCGCGGCCGGCAAGCTGCGCATTCGGCGCACCCTGCCGGCGCAATTGCGCTTCGCGCGCCCGCACGACGCGCTCGCGAACCGCGCGCGACGATTCTCCCTGTCCCGGCGCAACGATATCCGCGTCGCAGAGCGCAGGAACCTCGATATGCAGGTCGATGCGATCCAGGAGCGGCCCGGAAATCCGCCTTCGGTAGCCGAGGATCTGGCCGGGCGTGCATCGACAACGTCCGCTGTAGTGGCCGAGGTAGCCGCAGGGACACGGATTCATCGCAGCGACCAGCTGGAAGCCCGCGGGAAACTCCGCCTGGCGCGCGGCGCGCGAGACGGTGATGCGGCGGGACTCCAGGGGCTCGCGCAGCACCTCGAGCACATGGCGGCTGAACTCCGGCAACTCGTCGAGAAACAGGATGCCCTGGTGCGCGAGCGAAATCTCCCCAGGCCGCGGGGGGGAGCCGCCACCCACCAGGGCAATCGCGGAGGCGGTGTGGTGCGGACTGCGAAACGGGCGCGTGCCGAAGCGGTGCGGCTCGAAGCCGCCGGTGGCGAGGCTCTGGACGGCGGCCGACTCGAGCGCCTCGTCTTCCGTCATCGCGGGCAGGATCCCCGGAATCCGCATGGCGAGCATCGTCTTGCCCGTCCCGGGCGGCCCGCGAAACAGGACCGAATGCGCGCCCGCGGCCGCAACCTCGAGCGCGCGTCGTGCATGGAGCTGGCCGCGAACCTCCTCGAGATCGGGATACTCGGGCATGCGCCGTTGTGAAACGCCGGAGAATGGCTGCAGCACCGCTCGACCGGTGAGGTGATCGCAGACCTCCATTAACGTGCGCGCGGGCAGGATCGTGGCGCCGCGCGCGAGCGCGGCCTCGGGTGCCACGGACTCCGGGAGCACGAAAGCGCGTCCGTCGCGGTGCGCGCCAAAGGTCATCGCGAGCGCACCGCGGATCGGGCGCAGCTCGCCCGAGAGCGCGAGCTCGCCGGCGAATTCGAGCGCGACGAGCTTGGCCTGCGGGACCTGGCCCGACGCGGCGAGCACACCAATCGCCACCGGCAAGTCGAACCGGCCGCTCGCCTTCGGAAGGTCGGCAGGCGCGAGGCTCACCGTTATGCGGCGCTGCGGGAACTCCAACCCGCTGGTCTCGATGGCGGCGCGTACCCGGTCGCGCGCCTCCTTCACCTCGGTCTCGGGCAGGCCGACCATATGGAAGTTGGGCAAGCCATTGCCCATGTGGGCCTCGACCCGCACGAGCGGGGCTTCGAGCCCGGACAAGCCGCGGCTGAAGACGACGGCGACACTCACGGCAAATCCTCCCTGGCGGGAGGCGTGGAGCGCGACCCGCGTTCTAGTCGGTCTTGGACGAGGCGAGCCGCGCTTCGAGCTCGGCCACGCGCGCTTCGAGCGTGGAGAGCTTTTCCCGCGCGCGCGCGAGCACCTGCACCTGGACGTCGTATTCCTCGCGGCTCACCAGGTCGAGGCGCGTGAAAGCGCTCGCGAGCAGGCCGCGAAAATTCTTCTCGAGGTCCCGGGCCGGATTTGCGGCGGCGAACTCCGCCAGGCGCGCGCTCAGTTCGCTCAGGAATCCCTCGTTCATCTCAATCCCCGAAGTGGGTGGCTGGTTGACGGGGTGCCGACGCACCCGGTTGGTGCCGCGCCCCGGAACCGTGCACAGGCAATGTGCGCCGAATTCCAGGCGGGGGAATCTAGTCTTTTGAAACAAAGGGTTGGGAATGGCATGTTTGCTGCTATTCAGGCCGCAGTGCCTGTCTTTCCCAACCCCCTGAGGATACCAAGATGAGAATTCTGCCCCAAGCCCTTGCCGCCGCCAGCCTTGCCGGAGCTGCCCTCCTGCCCGGTATCGCCGCGGCCGAGGACAGCCCGCATTCGTTCACCGGGAAGGTCGCCCTGTACAGCGAGTACGAGTATCGCGGCATTTCCCAGACGTCGGAAAAGCCCGCCGTGCAGCTGAACCTCGATTACGGCCACGCGAGCGGGTTCTACATCGGCACCTTCCTCACCAACATCAAGTGGTTGAAGGACACGGCCGAGGTCGGCGGGTTCTCCACCAGCGCGAAGATCGAGTGGGACATCTACGCGGGCTACAAGAAGGAGATCGTCAAGGACCTCACGCTCGACGTGGGCTACCTGCGCTACGAGTACCCGAGCTCGGGCTCCTTCAGCCCGAAGCCCAACACCGACGAGATCTATGCGGGCCTCACGTGGACGTTCCTCAACGTGAAGTACTCGCATTCGATCAACGACACCTTCGGCGTGCCCAACAGCAAGAACTCCACCTTCATCGAGGCGAACATCGCCTATCCGATCCCGGCGCTCCCCGCGCTCACGATCACCGGCCATATCGGCCACCAGGAGTTCAAGAACAACGACGCGCTCTCCTACACCGTGTGGAAAGCCGGCGCCGTGTACGACTTCGGCGGCGGGCTGTCCGCGGGCGCGTATGCGAAAGGCACCGACGCGGAGAACGCCCTCTATACCTACAAGGGCAAGGATTGGTCGAAGGACCGGCTGGTCGCCTTCGTCGCGTACTCGTTCTGACAAGACCGGGCGCACACCCACAGGAGAGGAAACATGAAACTGGTCGCAGCGATCATCAAGCCGTTCAAGTTGGACGAGGTGCGCGAAGCCCTCTCGGCCATCGGCGTGCAGGGCATCACGGTCACCGAGGTCAAGGGTTTCGGGCGGCAGAAGGGGCATACCGAGCTCTACCGCGGCGCGGAGTACGTGGTCGATTTCCTCCCGAAGGTGAAGGTGGAGGCGGCGATCAAGACCGAGATGCTCGACCGCGTCATCGAGGCGATCGAGAAGAGCGCCAACACCGGGAAGATCGGCGACGGAAAGATCTTCGTCTTCGAGCTCGAGCAGGTCGTTCGCATCCGCACCGGCGAGACCGGCGCGGACGCACTATAAGGGGAACCAGAAAATGAAACGGCTATTGAGTCTGATGGCGCTCACCGTGTCGCTCGCCTGGGGCGGCGCCGCACTTGCGCAGGACAAGAAGGACGCACCACCCGCTGCCGCTCCCGCGGCAACGGCCCCGGCGACCGCTGCACCTGCTCCCGCAGGAGCTGTCGCCCCCGCGCCGGCGGGGGCCCAATCACCTGCCCCGGCCGCAACGGCAGCCCCCGCGCCCACGCCCAACAAGGGCGACGTGGCGTGGATGA
>JANMYH010000161.1:0-10113 GCA_031381925.1 Burkholderiales bacterium
TGTCGATCTCGAAGGTGAGCACGCTTTCCTTGGCGAGCAGCTCGTGCTTGCGGTTCACGATGCGGCCCACCTGGTCCATGGTGATCGCCCCCGACTCGGCGATCGCGGTGCGCGCCAATCGCCGCACGTCTTCGGCACACAACCCGCTCAGGTGCCTCAAGAGCGTGTCGAACGCCTCGCGCTCGCCCTGCACCGTCTTCCCCGGGTTCACCTTCTCCCACGCGGCCACCTCCTCCTTGAGGACCGCCTTGATGGCATCGGCATCGGGCAGCGAGAGCCGGAAGCGCGCGGTGAGCTTCTCCAGCTCGGGCGGCACGGCCAGGCTGTAGCTCACCAGGACCAGCGTGCGTGGGGTGAGCTCGTAGTCCTGTGCGATCTTGCGGATGAGGCGGACGTTGACCGGGTTGGCGAGATAGGGATGGAAATCCAGCAGGACGTAGAGGCCCGCGGGCCCCGCGTCGATCTGCTGCAGTGCCTGGGTGGCGTCCGAGGGCTTGGCCGGGGTGCCGCTCAGCGGGCCCCGCAACCCTTCGGCCACCGACCACACCTGGCAGCGCACGCTCTTCGCGGCGGCGATGCGCGAGAGCAGCTGCAGCACGCGCCCCTCCTCCGGGCTCTCGATCGCGATGATCGGGAAGCGCGAGGCGATCATGACCTCGAGGTCGCGCTGGTCGTTCACGGCCGTTTCTCGAGCGCGGTGAGGGTCTGGAACGAATCGGGGTGGCGCAGGTTGAAGTCCGCCACGTGGCGCAAGTGCTCGGGGCTGAAGCCGATGCGGCGGATCTCCTGCGTCAGGTCGAGGAATTCGGGGCTGGTCTTCGCCTTGGTCGAGCTCGCAGCGCTCGGCAGCTCGTAGTCGGCGATGATGCGCGAGCCGCGCTTGACCGAGGGATCGTCGCCGCGGTCGTCGGTGTAGTGCTGCGAGAGCACCAGCACGCGCGTTCCGAGGAACACGGCTTCCTCCATGTCGTGGGTCACGAAGAAGACCGTCATGCGCTGCTCCTCCCAGAGCTCGAGGATGAAGAGCTGCATCGCCTCGCGCGTCTCCGGGTCGAGAGCGCCGAACGGCTCGTCCATCATCAGCAGCTTCGGCTTGGTGACCAGCGCCTGCGCGATCGCGACGCGCTGCTGCATCCCGCCCGAGAGCTCGTGGGGATGCTTGCCGGCGTGCTCGGCCAGGCGCACGCGCTCGAGGAACGCCATCGCCTCGTCGCGGATCGCCTTGCGATCGCGCCAGCGCTCGGCAAGCGGCGTGCGCAGGTTGCGCCCGAGCGCCACGTTGTCCAGCACGGTGAGGTGGGGAAATAGCGAATAGCGCTGGTAGACGATGCCGCGGTCGGTCCCGGGGCCGGTCACCGGCTCGCCCTGGATGTAGATCAGCCCCTTCGAGGGTGTCTCCTCGCCCAGGACCAGGCGGAAGAGGGTGGACTTGCCGCAGCCGCTCGGCCCGACCACCGAGCAGAACGTCCCTTCCATGGTCGACAGGTCGACGTTCTCGAGCACGAGCTTCGGCCCGTAGGATTTGTACAGGTCCTCGATGTGCAGCGCGGCGTCGGAGGCGTCGTGTTGCATGGCTATTTCGCCGCCACCAGGTACCAGCCGTATCGCCACGCCACCAGGCGGCGCAGCCCCCAGTCGAAGCTGAAGCCGAGCGCCACGATCCAGAACACGTACGGCAGGATCACGTCCATCGCGAGGTAGCGGCGCACGAGGAAGATGCGGTAGCCCAGGCCTTCGGTCGCGGCGATCGCCTCGGCGGCGATCAGGAAAAGCCAGGCTGCGCCGAGCGCGAGCCGGATGTTGTCGATGAGGCGCGGCAGGACCTGCGGCATCACGATGCGGTAGACGATCGCCCAGCGCGAGGCGCCGAGGGTGATCGCCTTGGTGATCTGCTCGCGGGGAATCTTCTCCACCGTGAGCAGCATGTCGCGCGCGACCACCGGGAAGACACCGAGGAAGATGAGCGCCACCTTCGCGACCTCGTCCACGCCGAGGGTGATGAAGAGGATCGGCAGCACCGCCAGCGGCGGCACCATCGACAGGAACGTGAGGAAGCTGCCGAAGAGTTCCTTCAGGACCGGCCTGAGCCCCATGTTGAGGCCGGCGAGGAGGGCGAGCACGGCCGCGCTCCCGACGCCCAACGCGATTCGCCACAGGCTCGCCCACGTGTCCTTCCACAGGACGTAGTCGCCGCTCTGGGGGTCGGGCTGGAAGGCCATGCGTTGCACGGCGCCGGCCATCTGGGCGAGGCTCGGCAATACCTTGTCCTGCGGATTGTCGGCCAGGCGCAGGTGCGATGCGACGAGGTAGGCCCCGATCGCGATCGCGAACGGCACCAGCGCGAGGATCCGCGCCCTCAATCGAGCAGCCTCTGCGACTCGAAGCTCGCCGGGTAGCGGCGCTTCTCGATCGCGTAGTACGCCTCGAGGAGCGGCACCTCGACGCCCAGCTTCGCGCGTACGTCGTCCAGCGGCAGGTCGAGGTGGCTCGCGAAGTCGGCCTGGCTGAGCGACTGGCAGTCCGAGACGAACCCAAGGCGCACCGCGTCCTTGAAGACGCGCAGGTCCTCGTCGGTGAAACGGTAGGCGCGCGGATAGAAGTACTTGGCGAAGAGCCCGTAGAGGAACTCCTCGGTCCCGCCCACCTGGTCGGTGCTGCCCATCGTGAATCCGATCACGAATGCCTCGTCCTTGGGCAGCAGCCCGCGCCCAAGGACGATATGCAGGTAGTCGTGGGTCTCGAGGCGGGTGGCGCCATGGAAGACCTCGAGGATCGGGAGGTCGTAGGCGGGGTTCTCGACCATCTGCACGAGGAAGGGCACGTCGTCCTGCGACAGGCGGATGGCGTTGAGCGACGCGTTGGCCTCGCGCAGCGTCACGCCGCCGCGCGAGACGGGAATGAACCAGTCCCGGACCTTGCGCGCGGCTTGCATCGCCGCTAGAGCTTTCCTTCGGCCGCCATCTTCATGTAGGTCGCGTCGAAGCGCAGCTTCACGTTCTTCCTGTCGCCGAGCACCGTGCCGTCGGGGAACGCTATGCCGACGAAGTCCTTCGACTTGGCGCCCTTGCCGAAAAGGCCCTTGGCAAAGGTGAAGTTGCGAATCTGGTCCATGGTTTTCTTGGCCTCCGCTCCCGACGCGAACGCGGCCGCCTCCGAGGCCCCGTAGAACATCGAGGTGGTCGCGAGCTGCGCCTTGAATTCCGGCGCCGTGGCCCCCGAGAACTTCGCCATGTACTCGATCGCGTCGTTGGCGCCCTTGCCCTTGTCGCTCATGACCTTCATCACCTCGTACCACGCGCCCGCGAGCGCCTTCTTGAGTGTCTCCGGCGCCTTGGTCTTCACCACCATCAGGTCCATGATCTCGCCCGGGATCTGGGAAGAGTCGAACACCATCTTCGCGCCCTTCACGTTGCGCACCTGCTGCAGCGGCGGGTTCCAGGTGGCCACGGCGGCGTTCTTGTCGGAAGTGAAGATCGCGGCGATGTCGGCGTCGCTGGTGTTGACCGTCTTGATGTCGGACTCCTTCATGCCGTTCATCTCGAGCGCGCGCGCCAGCATGTAGTGCGACACCGTGAACTCCACCAGCTTCACGCTGCGGCCCTTCAGGTCCTTCACCGTGCTGCCATTCTTCAGCACGATGCCGTCGTTGCCATTGGAGAAATCGCCGACGATGATCGCGGTGCTGTCGATCCCACCCACCGCCGGGATGGTGAGCGCATCCATGTTGGTCATCGCGCACGCGTCGAACTTGCCGCCGGTGTACAGGTTGATCGATTCCACGTAGTCGTTCACGAGGGTCAGCTCGATCTCGATGCCGTACTTGGACGCCCACTTCTTGAGGATGCCCGCGTTCTGCGCGTAGGCCCACGGCTCCCAGCCGGTGTAGTGCGACCACGCAACGCGGTATTTGTCCGCCGCCGCCGCGGGCAGCGCGAGCATCGCGGCCAATCCCAGCAATCCGAGCCACTTCCTCATGTCCGTCCCCTTCCCTCAGTTGAGTTCCTTGTGAAAGGTCTCCGAAACCTTTTTCGCATTCTCCATGTTCACGATCGACTTGTTGGCCTCGCTCGAGAGCTTGTCGAGCTCGATGATCGCCTGCGCCATCTGCGGCAGCGCCTCCTGGCGGAACTTCGCGACATCGTCCATCGCGGCGCGGATGTCCACGAAGGCGTTCTTGAGCGTGTCGATGTTGATGCTGGTGCCGGCGGCCATCTTGTGGATCTCCGCGCCCTGGGTGCGCAGGTTCTTCGCGGTATCGGCGATCAGCTTGTCGGTGGTCTCGTTGACGGCTTGTATCTTGCCGAGCACGATCTTCTGGTTGGCGAGCGCGAGCGCCAGGGTCACGGCGACCTGGAGCGCGCTCACCGTCACGTTGATCGCGCGATCCACGCCGCGCGCGAGCTCGACGTTGTTGCGGATGATCATCTCGATTGCGAGCACGCCCTGCTGGTTCACCACCAGCTGCTGCTGCAGGTCCTGGATGCGCTGCCGGAGCGGAAAGAGCCACTCGGTCTGCACGAAGGTGTGGCGCGGGTCTCCCGGCGCCAGCTCGCGCTCGAGCTGGGAGGTGAGCTTCGCGTCGATCAGCTGGCCCAGCTTCACCGCCTTGTCGAGCTTCTCGGTCAGCGCGCGCATCGCCTTCTGGTCGTCGGCGAGCGTCATGTTGTCGCGCGAGAGCTGCTCGCGGCCCAGGCGCAGCGCGCGGATGATGGCGTCCATCACGGTGGAAGCGTTCTCGTAGCGGGTGAAGTAGCGCTTGAGCGGCGTGCCGACGAAAGGCAGCAGCCCCATCGAGCGCGTGATCCACCCCGGCTCGAAGTCGAACTTGCCGGGGTCGAGCTCCTCGACCTTGAGCTTCAGGTTCACGAGCGCGTTGGCGACCTCCCCGCCCTCGGTCTCCTTGTAGAGCTTGGCCACCGGCTGCTTGAGCATCTGGCTGCGGCGCCCCGCCTCCTTCTGCAGCTCGCTGCCCATCGTCTCGAGCACCTGCCGGTTGTGGCTGATGGTGTTGCCGTCCTTCGGATCGGCGGTGAGGAGGCTCGCGACGACATCGCCCGCCTGCTTCTCGATCTCGGGGTCGGCGGGCGCCGTGGCGGAGGTCTCGACGTTGGCGAGCCAGCCCATCACGTTCTCGAGCTTCTGCGGTTGCGCGGTGGGGACGGTTTCGGTGCTCATCGGTGTCTCCTCTTCAGCCTCGCGGCGTCGAATAGGCGCCAGCCCTGCTGGCGATGTCCTGCAGGTCGCTCATCGCGGTCTCCATGCTCACGCTGGACTGCGACGAACCGGTCTTCATGTCGGTCACGGCGGCGAGCGCCAGGTCGAGCTGCGCCAGCGCCTGCTCGTTCTGCGCGAGCAGCGACTCGATGCCCGCCTGCTGCTTCGAGGCCACTTCGAGCTGCTGCTGCAGGCTGGCAGCCTCCTGCTTGTGCGCCGCCGACGCCCCGGCCGCGCTCGCGAGCGACTTGATGCGGCCGCGGATGTAGGCCTCGTCCACGGTGGCGGTGCCCTTCTTCGCGAGGGCCACCTGGCGCAGGTTATCCATCCCGGAGAGGTAGACCTGCTCGGCGATCCCCAGGAAGCGCGCGTAGGTGAGCTCCTTGCGTCCGAGCTTGTCGTCGAGGACGTCCTCGAACGCCTTCACCTTCTCGCCGAAGCGCTCGAGCTGGCTCAGCGCCTCGCGCGCCTTGTGCTCGCGCAGGTCCTCCTCGAGGTTCTCGAGGACCGCCGCGCGGTACGCGACCACGCTCTGGTGCGCCGATTCGAGGTAGCGCGAGGCGAAATAGTCGCGCCGGAAGAGGCAGTTCACGCCGAGGCTCAAGAGCGCGACCCCGCCCCCGACCACGGCGCCGGCCACCAGCACGGGGGACGCCGTCAGCAGCGCGGCTCCGATGCCCCCGAGCACGCCCGCCGCGGCCGGATAGACCACGGCCGGATGCTGCAGCGCGCCGCTGAGCACCGCCCAGTCGACGGCACGTTTGGACAGGTCGGGCATTCGGGCGGACATGGCATCGGACATTCAAAGAACTTCGCTCACCAGCGCCAGCTCGACGCGCGGCAGGCGGTAGCCGTAGGCACGGTCGGACTCGTCGGGCGCGCGCGGCAGCGGCTTCTCGGAGCCGTAGCCCACGAGGCGCAGCCGATTCGGGTCCACGCCATAGGTCACCTGCAGGTAGCGGCCGACCGAATCGGCGCGTTCCTGCGAGAGCTTCAGGTTCTCCTCCGCGGTTCCACGCAAGCCCGTGTGCCCCTTCACGATGACCCGGAAGTTCGGATAGTGCCTGAGGTTCTCCATGGCGGCATCCAGCTCCTGCTTGCCTTCGAGGCTCAGTTCCGCGGTGCCGCTCTGGAATACCACCGGGAGCGTCTTGAGGGTCCCGACCTCCCGCAGGGCCGACCACGCCGGGTCGGCCAGCGCCTTGAAGGGTTTCGCGAGCGATTGCGCCGCGGGCGCGTTCGCGGGCGCCGATCCGGTGGTCGCCTGCAGGTAGAGGGTCGAGAGGAACTGGCGGTTGACGATCCGGTAGGGATCCTGGTCGGGGATCGGGTTCGCCTTGAAGTCGCCCGCGTCGACGAGGATCCGCACCGTCGACTGGATGGAGTCCACCAGCCCTTCGGCGCCGCCGCCCCCGCCCATCCACATCTGGAAGTTGTCGCCGAGGCCCACCCAGGCCACGCCGTTCAGCGAGGGCTTCACCTTGTCGACGGGGATCTTCGTGGCCTCGACCACGTCGCGCTCGAGCTGCGCGGGGTTCTCCCGGTAGTGCCGCGACACGTTGAAGTATTCCTTGAGGAGTGCCGCGACCGCCTCGGGATTGTCGGTCGAGAACTTGCGGCCCACGAGGAGCACGTCGACGATGAGCTTGTCGATGTCCTCGCTGCCCAGGAGCTTCACGATGCCGGGACTGGAGAGCGCGCGCGTCACGTCCGGCTCCCAGACCACCGCGACATCGGCCTTGCGCGCGAGGAGCTTTTCCAGCGCATCGGGCGAGCCGCTCGCCTCCTGGCGCCAGTTCTTGCGGGTCCGCAGCTGCGCCACGTCGAAGTGCACACCCATCGCTTTCAGCAGGTGCTCGCTCGGCGAGCCCGGCGTGAACGCGATCTGCACCGACGCCTTCCGCTTCAGGTCGTCGATCGTCGCGACACTGTCCTTGCGCGCGACGATGGCGTCGCCGCCCTTGGACTCGTCGATCACCGCGATGATGGTGGCCGGGAATCCCTTCGCCGCGCCGTTCAGGATGTAGCTGTCCACCGTGGCGACGGCGAACTGCAGCTCCCCCGACTTCAGGCGCTGCATGCGGGTGGCGTAGTCGGCCTTGTCGTCGTCGCATTGCAGCAGGTAGCCGCGAGCGCGCATGCGCTTGCGCAGCTCTCCCGAGCACAGCGGGAAATAGCCGATCCAGTTGTCCACACCCACCAGGAGCTTCGCCTTCGTGTCGCGCGCGTCGGAAGACTGCCGATCGAGCCGCTCCTGGACGAACGGCCAGCCGAACTTGTAGCCGGCGATGGCGAGGAGGCCGATCGCGATCAACACGATGGCCGCTTTGGCGTGGGCGTTCACGCTACTTGAACTGCGTCACCGCGAACTGCGGCGCCTCCGCGAGCACGTCGGCCAGGCCTTGCCTCAGCTCGGCGGCATTGTCCGCCGCGCGATAAATGGTGCGGCCGGCCTGGTTGAGCGAGTGCTGCGACCCGATGCAGAACCCGATCGTCTGGATCACGACCGGCGATTCGGCGAGGACCTGGTTCACCATCGACGTCGGATCCTGGCCCGCGTCGGCCTGGCCGTCGGTCACGATCACCAGGTGGTACTCGCCGTAGCCGAGCTGCTTGGCCGCCTGTTCCATCAGCCGTGCGTAGCCTTGCCGCACCGCCTCCCGCAGCGGCGTGCCGGCGTTGGCGCGCACTTCCTTCACCACCTTGTTGAACTCGGCGCGGTTGCCCGTGGCGAGGTTGAGCCGATGCTGCACGCCGCGCGCATCGAACACCTGCAATCCGAGGTTGGCGTGCGCCGGCAACGATTCCGCGAACGATGCGAGCGCCGTGCGCGCGGCCTGGATCTTGGTTTCATCGCCGGAGCAGCCCCGCTCGTTCATGCTGCCGGACGCATCCAGGACGACATAGTAGTTTCTCGCGAAGAGGTCGGCGGCGACCGTGGCGTTCGGCCATTCCTTGGCCGGCGGCCAGGCGGGCGTGAGGCCCGTCGTCAGCCACTTCGCGTCCTTTGTGGGCGGCGCGCCCGCCTTCAGCGTGAGCGTGCTGGTGGTGGTCCCGGCGGGGTGCGGGGGCGCGGGCGCCGGCTTCAACGACACGAACACCGCGACGAAAAGGGCGACGAGCACACCGAGGACCGCAAGGGCTTTCATGGCGCCTCCCTAGAGCGGCTTGAACGCCGAGGATTCCGCTTCGATCTGGATGATGCGGAATTCCACCCGCATGTTGCTCTGCCACTCCTGCTCGTTCTTCGGCGCGCACGGTTCTCCGCTGCACATCCCGCTCTTGGGCTGCGCGATGCCGTGCCCGACCACCGCGAACTGCGACGGGTCGATCGAGGTGCCCTGCGACTTGGCGTAGGCCACGATGCTGTCGCGCACCGCCGCCGCGCGCGACAGGCTCAGGTTCTTCGCCGACTGCTGGGTGCGGCTGAGGACTACCGGGGAGGCGCCGTCCTTGCGGGCGCGAAGGTAGGCCATCGGGTCGCTGTGGCCCTCGACGGTGATGACCGCGCCGCCATAGGTGGCCGCAAGGCCCGCCACGCGCTTGAACGCGTCGCTGTACAGGTCGGCCGAGAACTTGTCCTGGTTGGGCTGGAACAGGACCTCGAAGGAGAAGAGCTCGCCTTCCCCGAGGCGCCCCTGCTGCTGCTTGCGGGCGACAATCGTCGCCACCTTGGCGGGGTCGAAGCGCTGGGTTTCCGCGACGACGGGAGCCGCACCCGTCCCGCCCGCGAGCCGCCCGAAGTCCCACTTCGCGTGCTCGAGCGCGCCCGCCGCCGAGATGAGGCCGATCGCGCCGAAGGACGACTGGATTTCCTTGTTGAGCGGGCCAAACCCGCGGGGATTGTTGGCACGGGCGAAGAACGCCTGGTTGCCGTTGAGGCCGGCGAAATCGGCATCGGCATACATCCCTTCCGCGTCGGCCACCGCCTGCGGGCTGTCGAGCAGGATCTGCGCGGCGCTGGTGAATGTCTGCTTGTATTCGGCTGCCCGCGACGCCTTGTTGGCGACGAGCTGGCGCAGCGCCTCGTGCCCCTGCAGCAGGCCATTCACGAAGCTCTCAACCGCCGCGCGGTTCGCCTGCAGGTAGTCGGAGCGCACCGCGTACACGTCCGCGATGATGCGGTTTGCGGTCTTGGTGGACAGCAGGATGCGCGCACCCTTCACCGAGTCCTCGGCACCGGTGCCCACGGTGCCGTTGGAGCTCAGGGCGAGCGCGTCGGGGATGATGACCATCGCCGCGTCGACGCTCCCCTCGCGCAGCGCCGCGGCGGGCGAGTTCGCACCGCCCGTGATGTCCGCCACCCACTTGATGTTGACGTCCTTCATCGACAGCCCCGCGTCGGCGAGGACCTTCGCGAGGTAATCCACGTGCGGGCCGTACGCCTGCAGCGCGACCGACTTGCCCTTGAGCTCCTTGGTGGACTTGACGTTGCCCTTGACGACCAGCGCATCGCCGCCGGCCGACCAGGTGAGCTGGTAAACGACGACGGGCTTCGTCCGGGGGTCCTTCGAGGCGATTTCCGCGGCCATGTTGACCATGCCGAGCGTGCCGCGCAGGTACGGCGACTTGCCGCTCAGGTAGGCGGCGACCTGTTTGGCGAAGACGTCCTCGCGCACCAGGTTCAGGTTCAGGCCTGCCTTGCCGAAAAGGCCGGTCCGCACCGTGGACTTGGCATTGCCGTTGGCGTAGATGGTGGCGATGTCTCCGCCCCAGGTGATGATCGGAACCTGCACCGGGCCGGCCGTCACGGGCCCCACGGGGGCAGTGACCACCTGGGTGAGCGGGGGCGACTGCGTGAACTGCACCGCCGCGATCGCGACAACCGGCATCGCAACCAGGGCGAGCGCGCCCAGTGCCACCGCGACTCTTGATGTTTTCATGTTCCTCCCGGGGAAC
>JANMYH010000187.1:0-4129 GCA_031381925.1 Burkholderiales bacterium
GGCGCATGGTGGGTCTCCGGGTGGTTGTCACACCCGTGCAGGCGGGTGCTCAATTCCTGCATGGTATATCACTGGCATGCCAGTGTCAAGCGAGAGTCTTGCGGGCGAAGGCGAACAGGTCGTCGATCACCGCGTCGCTCGCCGCCGCCGCCTTCTCGGGGTTCCCGGAAGCGATGGCCCGGGCCAGCGCCACGTGCAGCCGCATTGTTTTCCCGGCCTCGCCGTGGCGGTGGTGGTGGAAGTACCAGAAGCGCCGCGAGGCCGAGTGCAATGCCGCCACGGCACCGGCCGCGATGCCGTTGCGGGCGCACAGCGCGGAAAGGCTATTCATCGCGTTGTCCATTTGCAGGAAGGTGCGCAGGTCTTCCGCCTTCACGGCTCGTTCCATCCGCTCGGCGATGTCGGCCATCGCCTGGCGCTCGGCCGGCGTCGAGCGCGCGGCCGCCGCCCGGGCGATCAGACGGTCGAGCTCGCGGCGCGTCTCGAGCAGCTGCAGCTGCTGCCCCACGTCGATGGCGGTCACGATCACGCCGCGCCGCGGCAGGATCCGCACCAGGTGCTCGCGCGCGAGGCGCTGCAGGGCTTCGCGGATCGGGGTGTGGCCGATGCCGAGGCGCTCGCTCAGGCTCGCCTCCGATACGACACTGCCGGGCTCGAGCGCCAGGGTGACGATCAACTCCTCGATGCGGGTGTAGGCCTCTTCGGTCAGTGTGCGCGGCGTCGACTTCTTTTTCATGGTCCGACATCTTAACTTCGCAGTGTAGGCTGTAAGAATAATCCTACAGCTTCCGTACTTGCCTACAGCCATCATTGGCGATCCCCTGGGCCTGTCCGTCAACAACATGATCCCCACTGAGCCTATAGGAAGCATTCCACGTCCCCCGGAACTGATTCGCGCGGTCGAGGAGCTTGGCCCGGACCACCCGCGGCTCGACGCCCTCTACGAGGCAGCGGTCAAGGACACGGTGGAGCGATTCGAGGCCACCGGTTCACCCGTGATCACCGACGGCGAGCAGCGCAAGTACCACAACTTCTGGACCTATAGCGTCCATGGCGCCGCGAACACCCAGCCCGACGGGTTTGCGATTCCCTTTGCCGCCGGGCATACGCGCCGCATGCCACGCCTCACCCAAGGTCCGTTCCGCTATTTGCGACACGCCGACTCCTACCTCGACGTCGCGCGCCGCTACGCCACGGCGCCGCTCAAGCAGGCGGTGATCTCGCCCTCGGCCCTGAGCCTCATGTATCCCGCCGCGGGCATTCCCGGCTATACGCGTGACGAGTTCCTCCACGACCTCCTCGCGGAGCACGAGCGCGAGATCCGCGCCTGCTTGGCCAAGGGGGCGGTCAAGGTCCAGGTCGACTTCACCGAGGGGCGCCTCGCGGCCAAGATCGACCCGAGCGGGGAGCTCTTGACCAGCTTCATCGACCTGAACAACCTTGCCCTCGCGCGGTTCTCATCCGAAGAGCGCAGCCGCATCGGGGTGCATACCTGCCCGGGCGGGGATCGCGACTCGACGCACAGCGCGGATGTCGATTACGCGGAGCTGCTGCCCAGCCTCTTCCAGCTGAGAGCCGGCAACTTCTATGTCGCGCTCGCCGGCGAACCCGACCGCGTGCGCATACTCAAGATCATCCGCAAGTACATGAAGCCGGACCAGCGCGTATTCGTGGGCGTCGTGGCGCCCATCAACCCGCACCTCGATACCCCCGCGGAGGTGCGTGATCGGGTGCTCGAAGCTGCCGAGTACATCCCGGTCGAGCAGCTCGGCACCACCGACGACTGCGGCTTCTCGCCATTCTGCGACGATCTGTCGACCACCCGCGACAAGGCGTTCGCCAAGATCCGTGCGCGTGTCGAGGGCACGAAACTGGCGGAGCGGCAACTCTCGCACTAGCGGATGGAAAAATCCGACATCGACGAGGAACTGCTGCGCTCGGTTGCGCTGCAGAACGCGAGCAGCATCCTGCGCGCACGCGTCAGGGCGGAGCAGGGCCTGATCGAGGCGAAGGAAGCGCTGCGGGCGAGCGAAGAGCTGCTGCGCGCGACCTTCGACCAGGCGGCGGTCGGCATCGTCATCATCGGGCTCGATGGCAAGTTCGTCGAGATGAACCGCAAGTTCTGCGAGATCCTCGGCTACACCGAGCAGGAGCTGCGCGCGTTCACCTTCCGGAATGTCACCGATCCCGCCGATATCGCGCAGACCGCAAACCTGGTGCACGATCTTCTCGGGGGCCGGATCGACCACTACGTGATCGAGAAGCGCTACTTGCGGCGCGACGGCGGGATCATCTGGGGCCGCGCCACCGTGAACCTGCTGCGCAACGCCGCGGGCGAGGCCACGCGGATGATCGGCATGATCGAGGACATCTCGAAGCGCAAGGAGGCGGAGCTTGCCCTGCACGAGGAGACGCGTGTGCTCGAGCTGCTCAACCGAACCGGGGCCACGCTCGCATCCAATCTCGACCTGCAGGACCTGCTGCAGGCGATCACCCACTCGGCCACCCAGCTGGCGGGCGCCGAGTTCGGGGCGTTCTTCCAGACCGGCATCGACGAAGGCGGCGAGGCGTTGATGCTCTATACGCTTTCCGGCGCCCCACGCGAGGCGTTCGAGAAGTTCGGCCATCCGCGTGCCACCCCCATCTTCGCGCCCACCTTCCGGGGGGAAGGGATCATCCGCATCGCCGATGTCACCCAGGACCCGCGCTACGGGCAATGGGGACCGCACCACGGCATGCCGCCCGGGCACCTCGCGGTACGCAGCTTCCTGTCCGTGCCGGTCGTGTCGCGCTCGGGCGAGGTGATTGGAGGCCTCTTCTTCGGCCACCCGCGGCCCGGGGTGTTCACCGAGCGCAGCGAACGTCTCATCGCCGGGGTGGCGGCGCAGGCCGGCGTCGCGATCGACAACGCGCGCCTCTACGAGAAGGCGCGGAAGTCGGCCGAGGAGCGCAGCCAGCTGCTGGAGAGCGAGCGCCACGCGCGCGCGGCCGCCGAGCGCGCCAACCGCATGAAGGACGAGTTCCTCGCGACGCTGTCGCACGAGCTGCGCACGCCCTTGAGCGCGATCCTCGGCTGGTCGCACCTGCTGCGCAGCCGCCCGGTGGGCGCAGAGGAGTTGAAGAAGGGGCTCGAGACCATCGAGCGCAACGCGCGCATGCAGACCCAGCTGATCGAGGACCTCCTCGACATGAGCCGCATCACCTCGGGCAAGATCCGCCTCGACGTCCAGCCGCTGATGCCCGCGACCTTCATCGAGTCGGCGCTCGAGACGGTGCTCCCGGCCGCCGACGCGAAGGGGGTTCGCATCGAGAAGATGCTCGATCCTGCGGCGGGGCCGATCTCGGGGGACCCGGGGCGGCTGCAGCAGGTGGTCTGGAACCTGCTTACCAACGCGATCAAGTTCACGCCGAAGGGCGGGCGGGTGCAGGTGATCCTCCAGCGCGTCAATTCCCACATCGAGGTGAGCGTGGCAGACACCGGCACCGGGATCGCGCCCGAGTTCGTCGAGCACGTCTTCGAGCGCTTTCGCCAGGCCGATTCCTCGACCACGCGCCAGTTCGGCGGCCTGGGCCTGGGGCTGGCCATCGTGCGAAGCCTGATCGAGCTGCACGGCGGAACCGTGCATGCGCAGAGCGCGGGAGCCGGGAAGGGCTCGACCTTCACGGTGCACCTGCCGGTGGCGGCGGTCCAGCGTGCAGAGGATGCGCGCCCGCGCGAACATCCGGGCGCACCCCAGGTGGTGGTCGGCACCGATTTCAAGGTGGTCGACCTGTCGGGCGTGAAGGTGCTCGTCGTCGACGACCAGCCGGACGCACGCGACCTCGTCGCCCGGATATTGTCCGAGTGCGGCGCGCAGGTGTTCATCGCCGACGGCGCCGAGCAGGCGCTGGCACTCGTCGAGAGCGAGCATCCCGCTGTGCTGGTGAGCGACATCGGGATGCCTGAGGTCGACGGCTACGAGCTGCTGAAGCGCATCCGGGCCCTGGGCCCGGAGCGGGGCGGCAGGGTGCCGGCCATCGCGCTGACCGCCTTTGCCCGCTCCGAGGATCGCACGCGCGCGCTGCACCGCGGCTTCCAGGTGCACGTCTCCAAGCCGGTCGAGGCCGCGGAGCTGATCGCCACGGTGGC
>JANMYH010000296.1:0-3320 GCA_031381925.1 Burkholderiales bacterium
CTGGTGGTGTTCGTGCTGTGGCGGGTGCGGCGATGAGCCTTCGTACTGAGAACCTCACCCGGCGATTCGGCGCGCTCGTGGCGGTCGACGGCGTCACGCTCTCGATTGCACGCGGTGCGCGCCACGCGCTGATCGGCCCCAACGGCGCGGGCAAGACCACCTTCATCAACCTGCTGTCCGGGGTCCTGCGGCCGACGGCGGGCGACGTGTACCTCGGAGCCGAGCGCATCACGACGCTCCCACAGTACGCCCGCGCCAGGCGCGGCCTCACGCGGACCTTCCAGGTGACCTCGCTCTTTCCCGGGCTCACGGTGCTCGAGTCGGTGCAGCTCGCGGTCCTGGAACGCGAGGGCCGCGGAGCCCGGTTCCTGCGTCCAGCCACGGCGTACCGTGCGGAGCTCGACGAGGCGCGCGCGCTGCTCGCGGCCCTCGGCCTCGCGGGCCACGCCGACACCCGCACCGCCGAGCTTCCCTATGGCCGCCAGCGCCTCGTCGAGATCGCGCTCGGCCTCGCCACGCGGCCCTCGATCCTGCTGCTCGACGAGCCCGCGGCGGGCATCCCCTTGGCCCAGAGCCTCGAGGTGCTGGGCGTGATCTCGCGCCTGCCCGCCGAGGTGACCGTGCTCTTCATCGAGCACGACATGGACCTGGTGTTCCGGTTCGCCGAGCGCATCACGGTGCTCGTCGGCGGCCGCGTCCTGATGGAAGGCACGCCCGCGGAAGTCGCGGCGGATGCGCAGGTGCGCGCGGTCTACCTGGGCGAGGACGTCCATGGCTGAAGCGCTGGCGCTCGAGCGCGTGCACGCCGGTTACGGCGCCGCGGTCGTGCTGGACGACGTATCGCTCGCGGTCGAGCCGGGCGAGTGCGTGGCCCTCCTCGGGCGCAACGGAGCCGGAAAGTCGACGCTGCTCGCCACCGCGATGGGCCTCACGCGGCTGCACCGCGGGAGCGTGCGCTGTGCCGGGATCGAGATGGCGGCGTGGCCCACCCACCGGCGCGCGCGCGCCGGGCTCGGCTGGGTTCCGCAGGAACGGCGCACCTGGCGCTCGCTCACTGTCGACGAGCACCTCTCCACCGTCGCGCGCCCGGGGCCGTGGACGCCGGAGCGTTTGCGGGGGATCTTCCCGAGCCTCGCCGAGCGCTCGCGGCACCGCGGCGCCGAGCTCTCCGGCGGCGAGCAGCAGATGCTCGCCATCGCGCGCGCGCTCGTCACCAATCCCCGTGTGCTCCTGCTCGACGAGCCGATGGAGGGCCTCGCGCCGATCGTGGTGCGCGAGCTCGCCGCGGTCGTGCGCGAGCTGGTGCGCGAGGGCACGATGGCCGTATTGCTGGTGGAGCAGCACGCGGGCCTCGCGCTCGCGCTCGCCCGCCGCGCCGTGGTCCTCGAGCGCGGGCGCGTCGTGCACGCCGGGGCGAGCGCGACGCTCGCCGCCGACCCCGCTTTGCTCGAGCGCCTGCTCGGCGTGCATCAGTCGAAAGGCAGGCCCACGTAGTTTTCCGCAAGGCTCGCCGCCGCCGGGCGCGAGCCGCACACGTACTCGAGCTGCGCCTGTTGAAGGCGGCGCTGGAACGCGTCGTCGCCCTCGAAGCGATGCAGCATCGACGTCATCCACCAGGAGAAATGCTCCGCGCGCCACACGCGCGCGAGGCAGCGCGGCGAGTACTCGTCGAGCGCTTCGGTGCGTCCCGCGTAGAACGCGGCGAATGTCGCGGCGAGTACGCGCACATCGTTGATCGCGAGGTTGAGCCCCTTGGCGCCGGTGGGCGGCACGATGTGAGCGGCGTCGCCGGCGAGGAAGAGCCGCCCGGCGCGCATCGGCTCGCAGACGAAGCTGCGCATCGGCGTGACAGCGCGCTGCAGGATCCTGCCCTCGATGAGGTCCCAGTCGTCGCCCGCGCCGAGGCGCGTGCGCAGCTCCGACCAGAGGCGCGCATCGCCCCACGCCGCGGCATCCTCCTCGGGCAGGCACTGCAGGTAGAGCCGGGTGATCGCGGGCGAGCGCATGCTGTAGAGCGCGAAGCCGCGTTCGTGGCTCGCATAGACGAGCTCGGGCGAGACGGGGGACGCCTCGACCAGGATGCCGAGCCAGGCGAACGGGTAGGCGCGCGAGTACTCCTTGAGCGCGCCCGCGCGGATGGCGCCGCGGCTTGCGCCGTGGAAGCCGTCGCACCCGGCGATGAAGTCGCAGTCGAGGGTCGCGTCGCGATCGGCGTGCCGGTAGCGGATCCGCGGGCTCGCGCCCTCGAAGCCTTCGAGTCCCACGCCCTCGACGTCGAAGAGGATCGTGCCAGCGGCCGCGAGCCGCGCCTCGATCAGGTCCTTCACGACCTCCTGCTGGCCGTAGACCGTGATCGATCGCCCGGTGAGCTCGGTGAGGGCGATGCGCTCGCGCCGGCCGCCGAACCTCAGCTCGATGCCGTGGTGCTCCATGCCCTCGCGCTCGAGCCGCGTGCCGACTCCCGAGGCCACGAGCAGCTCGCGGCTGCCCTGCTCGAGCACGCCGGCGCGAATCCGCTCCTCGACGTGGCGACGGCTCGCGCGCTCGAGAACGACCGAGGCGATTCCGGCAAGATGAAGGAGGTGCGAGAGCAACAGGCCCGCCGGGCCGCCGCCGACGATGCCCACCTGGGTGCGCGCTGGCGCCACCGCGTCAGGATTCGGCGTCGTGCGCGAGCGCCTCTAGCTCGCGCACGATGCGGGTGCGCTCCTCCATCAGGAAATTGAACTGCGCGTCGCAGCGCGGGATCGGCGTGGGATACGCGCGGATCTCCTCGTCGAGCTGCTTGCGGCGCGCCTCGAGCGACGCGCGCAATGTGGCGGAAGGCATCGTGCCCATCATCGAATCCCCTCGATCACGGTCCGGATGAATTCGCTCTTCGCGTCAGTATAGGCGCCGCGATCGTTGGGAAAGCGTGCCGCCAGGCGGCGCTTGAGTTTCCAGTATTCGCCGGCGAGCGACGCGTCGGCTCGCAACGCGTCGCGAAACGCGAGGTGGCGAATCCAGAAGGAGCTGCCGTAGACCACTCCATGCAGGTGAATATATCCCGGGTGGCCCTGCGCCTTCACGAAGTAGCGGCGTTCGGGCACCGATTTCTCGAACTCCTGCACGTAGCGATAGCCGTCCGCCTCGAGGCTCGCGATCTTGCGCTCGACGATCGAGATCGCCGGGGCGCCGAGCATCACGTCGATGACGGGCTTGGCGCCCAGGCCGGGGACCGCGGTGCTGCCGATGTGCTCGATCACCACGGCGTCGGCGCCGAAGATGGCGGTGAGGCGGCCGTGCTCGATGGCGTAGATCGCGGGCCACATCGGCGAGTA
>JANMYH010000198.1:0-25950 GCA_031381925.1 Burkholderiales bacterium
TCGGCGATGAGCCTCTCCACTTCGGCCAGCTCGATGTCGAGCAGCGTGGCGATCGCGCCCACATAGATGATGTTCTTGAAGAGCTGGCGCTGGCGCGGGTCGCTGTAGGCCGCGTTGCAGATCTCCATCAGCGGCATGCCGAGCACCTGCACGTCGTCGCGGAATTTCGCCTTCGGCAGCGGCTTGGTGGAGTCGTAGAAGAGGTAGCCCCCGGGCTCGAGCTCGGCCACGTCCTTCTCCCAGGTCTGCGGGTTCATCGCCACCATCAGGTCGACGCCCCCCCGGCGCCCGAGCCAGCCGCGCTCGGAAACGCGCACCTCGTACCACGTGGGCAGGCCCTGGATGTTCGAGGGGAAGATGTTGCGCGGGCTCACCGGAACGCCCATGCGCAGGATCGACTTGGCGAACAGCGTGTTCGCCGAGGCCGATCCCGACCCGTTGACGTTGGCGAACTTGATGACGAAATCGTTGACCGCTTCGAGCTTCATGGCCGCACCGTGGGCTGGCTCCCGCCCTGGACAATGGTCATCAGTCTACCCTGCGACGGTCAACCGGGGCACCTTTGAGCCGGTGACGGTCGGGGCGGGCCGCCGCGGATCGGCACCGCCCGCCGCGGGCGCGGGCGCCGCCCGGGTGGCCGCCAGGCGGAAGCGCGCCACCACCTCGGCCAGCCGCTGGGCCTGCTCCTGGAGCGACTGCGAGGCCGCCGCCACCTCGCCCACGAGCGCCGCGTTCTCCTGGGTGGCATGGTCCATCTGCGTCACCGCCCGATTCACCTGCTCGATGCCGTTGCCCTGCTCGCCCGAGGCCGCGGAGATCTCGGTGAAGATCGCGGCGACGCGTTGCACCGAGTCCATGATGTCGTCCATCGCGCGGCCGGTCTCGCCGACGCGTTTGGTTCCCGAGGCCGCGGCGTGCACGGATTCGGCGATCAGCGCCTTGATCTCCTTCGCCGAGTCGGCGCTGCGGCGCGCGAGGTTGCGAACCTCGGAGGCCACGACCGCGAAACCGCGGCCCTGCTCGCCAGCCCGCGCGGCTTCCACCGCCGCATTGAGCGCGAGGATGTTGGTCTGGAAGGCGATGTCGTCGATCACCCCGATGATGTCCACGATGCGCCGCGAGCTCTCGTTGATCGACTGCATCGTCGCGACCACCCCGGCCACCGCATCACTTCCCCGCATCGCCGACTCCGACGCGTCGGTCACGACCTTCGTGGCTTGCGCGGCATTTTCCGCGTTGTGCTTGACCGTCGCCGTGAGCTCTTCCATTGTCGCCGCGGTCTGCTCGAGGCTCGACGCCTGGCTCTCGGTGCGCGAAGACAGGTCGGTGTTCCCCTCGGCCACCTGGGTCGAGGCGTGGTGCATCTCGCGGCTCACCGACTGGATCTCGCGCATCATTTCCGACAGGCCCGCCTGCATGGCGCCGAACGCCTTGAGGAGCCGCGCGGCCTCGGCGTTCTTGGCGCGGCTCGCGTCGATGTCGTGGTCGAGGTTGCCCGCGGCGATGCCGTCGGCGACGCGCACCGCGTGCCCCAGGGGGCGGGTGATGGAGCGGGTGGTCCAGACCGCGAGCCACACGGCGCCAAGAAATGTGAGCAGCGCGGCGACGGCCACCACCACCACCTGCAGGCGCTGGCCGCCTGCGCGCGCTGCGAGAAGCTCGCGGATCTGCCCGGAGGCCGCGGATGCAAGCTTGCGCTGCGCATCGATCGCCTGCCCCTGCGCGGCGAAGTGTGCGGCCGGGGACGCCGCGAGGTCCTGGCTGAAGATCACCTCCACCCGCGCGGTCCGAAGGGCCTTGGCCACCTCGGCTTCGGCCATGAGGATCTGCGGCGCGAGCCGCGCCTTCACGGCCGCGTTCGCCTCGAAGGCCTTGTTCATGGCCGCGCGCACCTGCACGCCGCGTTCCTTGATCCGTTCGACCACGGCAGTGATGGCGACACGCTCTTCCGGCGATCCCTGTTTGCTGGCGAGGAGCGCAATGCCGTGGGCCTGGGCCTGGCCCAGGACTTCTGCCAGCGCGGGCACGTGTCCGTATGCAGCGGCCGCGGTGTAGTGCACCGACATCTCCGGATCGACCGCAAGCCCCTCGTCGTCGAGAATGGCCTCGATAGCGGCGGCCACGCCCGCGATCACCTCGGAGTGCCGGGAATGGCTCTCGGTCACCTGCATGAGCTTGCCACCCACGGCGTCCGCGATCCCTTTCCACGACTTGGCCTGGCCCTCGAGCAGGAGCGCGGGCCGGGAGTTGGCCTCGAGCCCCTTGGCAAGCTCACCAAAGCCCTCGTCGCCCCGTTTGCGCGCGTCTTCGCGGCTGCGAGCGAGCGACGCGTCGCCCCCCAGCACGCCCGCTGCAAGGGCGCGGTGGTCCGACAAGGCCAGCATCAGCGACAGAGCGACGTCGGCGCGGTCGGCCGCCGCGAGCTCCCGCGAGGACTGCGCCAGCGCGCGCACGACTTGCGTGAGGAAGAGGGTCGTGGGGATTGCGAACAGCAGCGCGAATACGACACCCAGCAGCGATAGCTTCTGCCAGATGTGCAGTCCGTCGAGTGATCTCATAGTGCAATTCCCCTTGTTGGCGTCTAGAACTGCTGCCAGCCGTCTTCCCGGGCCGTGGCCACCGCCGTCCTGCGTCGCATTGGCACCGGCACGCCGCCGGCGCGAGCCGCGGATGCCTTGCGGTCCTCGTCGACGCGAAACCGCGAGACCAGCGTGAACAGGCGCTCTGCCTCATCCTTGAATGTCGCCGACGACGTCGCAGTCTGGTGGACCACGGCCGCGGTCTGCTGGGTGGCGCCCTCCAGCCTGATCAATGCCTTGCTCACGCCGTCGACGCCGGCGGACTGCTCCCGCGAGGCCACCGCGATGATGCCGATCAGCTCGTTGACCTCCTCTACGCTGCCGGTCATCTCCCCGATGATGCGGCCAGTATCCTGGACCAGGCGCGCGCCCTGCTCGACGCTCGCCACCGAATTCGCGATCAGCCCCTTGATTTCGTGGGCCGCGTCGGCGCTGCGTTGCGCCAGCGAGCGCACTTCGGAGGCGACCACCGCGAAGCCCCGACCCTGCTCGCCGGCGCGCGCCGCCTCGACCGCCGCGTTGAGGGCGAGGATGTTGGTCTGAAACGAGATCGCCTCGATCACTCCGATGATGTCGACGATGCGCTTGGAGCTCTTGTCGACGAGCTCCATGGTGGCGACCGCCTGGCCGGCGACATCGGCGCCCTTGCGCGCGAGCGTGGTGGCCCCCGCGGCGAGCTCGCTCGCGCTCTTGCAGCTGTCGGCATTCTCCTTGACGGTCGCGGCGAGCTCCTCCATGGCGGCGGCGGTCTCCTCGAGGGTCGAGGCCTGCTCCTCGGTGCGCTGCGAAAGGTTGGCGTTGCCCGCTGCGAGCTCCTCGGCCGCGTCGCGTGCCGCCCCGGCACTGCGTCCCGCCTGGGTGGCGAGCTCGCGCAGGCTCGAATGCGTCTCGTGCAGCGCTGTAAAGAGCTTTCCGAACTGCCCATTGCCCAGGCGCCGGCGCTGTGCCGCGAGGTCGACCCCGGTCGTGCTCCGCAGGTCGTTCTCCGCCAGCAGCCGCGAGACGGTGTTCACCATGGCCCATGATTCGTCCGATGTGAGGTACATCGCCCCGAGGTAATACCAGGCGAACACGAAAGCTGCGATGAGCGCGATGCCCCAGGCCGAGAGCCAGGACTGCGGGGGGACGAAGACCGCGATCGCGAGCGGAATGCAGAAGAACACGCCGATGAGCGACATCTTCACCTGGTTGCGCTGGTGCATGAGCACGCTGATGACCGGAGCGAATATCCACTTCATGGGGTATACCTCGTGTAACGCGCGGCCACCCGCCGGGGCCGCTAGAAAATCTCCACTTTCCGGTCTCCGGGCGGTGGCTGCGACGGGTCGTCGCGCGTCGCGGCGCCCACTTCGTCGAGCTTGCGCCCATCGGCCTCGAGCGACTCGCGCCCGCCCTTCGGCTGCAGGGCGCTCTGCGAATAGGCCTTCACCGCCCGGTAGAGGTCGCGCTGCAGCAGCGCCCGCGTCTCGTGCGAGAGCAGAGACAGCGAATCCGCCGCCGCGCCCAGGGTCGGCTTGTGCAGCCGCTCGAGCTTCTGCCGGGTGATGTCCTGGAACTGCATCGCGACGATGATGTGGTTGATGTCCTGGCGGATCTCCCCCGACAGGTCGTTGATGCGCTTGAGGGTCTCCTCGATCTGGCGGGTCTGCTCGATGGTCGCGGCATTCAACGTCGTGATCTCGCTCCGCGCGACCTCGACCGCGCGGCGCGCGGCCTCGGCCACTTGCGTCGTGCGCCGGTTGCCGGTGCGCACCTCGTCGCCGATGGCGTCGAGCCCCTGGCGGGTCTTGCGGGTGAGCTCGTGGGCCTTCTCGCTGATGGCGCGGATACGGTCGGTCATTTCGACGAAATCGCGCGGATTGAGCGTCTGCGAGGTCATCGCCACGGAGCTGTCGAGCGCGATGCGCGAAATCTGGGAAGCCATGATGCGCAGGCCGTCGATGGTCTCCTCCATCACCTTCGCATGCTCCGAGACACGCTTCTGGTGGTTCGCCATCTCGTCGGCGGCTGCCGAGAAGCTCGTCATGTGGGAGGTCACATTTACGAGCTGCGAGTCATAGGCCTGGATGAATTCAGGCAGCGACAGGATCCCGGTGCCGGTGCCCTCCCCCTGCAGGAGCGACATCGCGGCCTCGGTCTGCTCGTTGGCCTTCGCCACCACGATGCGGAAGTTCCTGCTGATCTCGGTGACTGCATCCTCGGTGAGCTTGATGACTTCCTCGACCGACTCGGTGACGGCATCGAGCTTGGCGCGGTTGGCGCGCGAGGCGGTGTCCCAGCGCTCGAGCATGGTGTCCAGGCCGACCACGACCTGCTGGAAAAGACGCGTGCGCTTGCGCCACTTGAGGAATGGCTCGTCGCCCAGGGGCGTCGACGCGTCCTCCTCGGCATTCACGTCCTTCACCACCAGCGCGAGCGCGATGAGGGCAGCGACGGGCGCGATGGCGAGCGAGATCACCATCGCCCACATCGGCACCAGGTACGACATCCACATCCACGGCAGGAACAGCACGACCACGAGCGCCGCCAGCAGGTGCGGGTGGCGGGCGATGAATTGGAAGTAACGGCTCAACCAGGGCCCTTGGCGGATTCGGCGGCCTGCGCGATGAGCTTGAGCTCGCTGCTGGAGAGGAATTTCTCGATGTCGAGGAGCAGTACCATCCGGTCGTTCAGCGTCGCGAGCCCCGAGATGAACGAGCTGTCCACGACCGCGCCCAGCATCGGCGCCGCCTTGACGTCGCCAGGAGCGAGGCGCGCCACGTCGGAGACCGCATCGACCACGATTCCGATCACGCGGCCCGCGATTCGCAGGATGATGACCACCGTGAACGAGTCGTAGGTCGGCTCGGCCATGCCGAACTTCACGCGCAGGTCGATCACCGGCACGATGATGCCGCGCAGGTTCACCACGCCCTTCAGGTAGGCGGGCGCGCCGGGCATCGGCGTGACCTTCTCGTAGCCGCGGATCTCCTGGACCTTGAGCACGTCGACGCCGTACTCCTCCTTGCCGAGGACGAACACCAGGACCTCGCGAGTCGCCTCGCGCACCGCGGAGCGCGCTTCCATGGCCTAGAACTCCTCCCAGTCTTCGTTCCCGGTCGCCACCGCCGCGCCCTTTGCGCGGGCCTGCCTGGCCGGCATTGCGCGCGCGACCGCGAGCGCCGGGGCGCGGGAGGCGCGCTCGGCGACGCGCGGCTCGATCGGATTCGCGCTGGAACGCCGATCGTCGGCGTTCAGCCGGAAAGCGCTCACGACGCGCACCAGGGACTCGGCCTGCTGGCGCATGCCCTCGGCCGCGGCCGCCGACTCCTGCACGGCCGACGCGTTCTGCTGGACCACCCGGTCCATCTCGGTGACCGTCTTGTTGACCTGCTGCACGCCGCGGCTTTGCTCGGCGGAGGCTTCGGCGATCGATCCCATCAGCTCGCTCACCCGCTTCACGTCGATCACCAGCGCCTGGATCGTGTCGCCCGCCTGCTCGACCAGGCGCGTGCCGTTCTCGACCTTCGCCACCGACTGGCCGATGAGGCCCTTGATCTCCTTGGCGGCCTGGGCGCTCCTCTGCGCGAGGCTGCGCACCTCGGAAGCCACTACCGCGAAGCCGCGGCCCTGCTCGCCCGCGCGCGCGGCCTCGACCGCGGCGTTCAGCGCGAGGATGTTGGTCTGGAACGCGATCGAGTCGATCACCGAGACGATCTCGGTGATGCGCTTGGCGCTGTCGCTGATCTCGGTCATGGTGGTGACCACGCGGACGACCTCCGCGCCGCCCTGCTCGGCGCGCTTGGAGGCATTGCGCGCGAGCTCGTCGGCCTGCTTCGCGTTGTCGGCGTTCTGCTTCACCGTGCTCGCGAGCTCCTCCATGCTGGCCGCGGTTTCCTCGAGGCTCGAGGCCTGCTCCTCGGTGCGCTGGGAAAGGTCGGTGGTGCCGGCCGACACCTGGCTCGAGGCGGTGACCACGGCTTCCGCGGACATCCGCACCTGCGAGACGACTTCGCCGAGCGAGCCGTTCATCCGTCCCAGCATGCGCAGGAGCTGTCCCGCTTCATCCTTCGACTCCGAACGAATCTCCGAGGTGAGGTCACCCTGGGCGATGCGCTCGGCGAAGCGCACCGCGTTGCCGATCGGCCCGAGCACGGCCTTGCGCATGAAGAGCCACAGGCCCACGAGGGAAGCCATCATGGCAAGCACGATCGCCACGATGGCGAACCGGTACACGCGCTCGGCCGACTGCACCGCGGTCATCACGCCCTTGCCGCCGAGGTCCTCGGCCTTCTGGCTCGCGTCGGCGAGCGCCTGCGCCGGCACGCGCTCGGCGCCTTCCACCGCCTTCAAGGCGGCCAGCAGGTCGAACGAACCCTTGTAGGCCTCGAAGGCGCCGCGATAGCGCTCACCCGCCTGCTTGTGGCCGGTGAGGAAGCCCTCCAAGCGGGTTCGCACCGCCTCGTGCGAGGTGCCCGAGCGGGCCTCGCGCGCCAGTTCCTGGGTTTCCTTTTCGCTTTTCACGAACTCCGACCAGCGCTTCTCGATTACCGTGGCGTCGCGGCCGGCGAGCAACACGTTCTGCCACCCCTGCGCCTGCTCCTTGAAGGTGGTCTGGGCGCGAAGGATCTGCTGCTGGACCTGGAAATCCTCGCGACTGATGCGGTCGAGGTCCTGGATGGAGCTGTAGACGCGATTCAGGGCGATCACCGAGACGATCACCGCGAACAGCATCGCCCCGGCGGCGATCAGGAGGACCTTGAACTGGAGACTGGAAGTCTTCATCGAAATGCCTGCTTTATCTAGAAAAGGGTGACGTTCTTGCTGCCCATGAGCTCGGCCAGCGCCGTCTCGGCATTGATCAGCCGGTCGGCCATGGCGCTCAGGAACGCGAGGTGGAATTTCTGGGTGACGTCGGGAGAAGCGAGCCACAGCACGTCGGGCTCGAACTCGATCACCGCGCAATCGGTGACGGCGGTGAGGGTGCTGAAGCGCTTCGCCCCGGAGCGGCGCAGGAACGAGGTCTCGCCCAGGCATTCGCCCGCGCCGCGGATCGCCAGCAGCGTGCCGCGGCGGCTCACGCGCATCTGGCCGCGAACCAGGACGAAGAAGGAGTACCCGGGGTCGTCCTCGCCCACGAGCTGCGAGCCCGCGCGCACGTCGAACCAGCGCCCCATCGGTGCGACCTCGGCGAGCGCGGCATCGCCGAACTCGCGAAAGAACGGCAGCGTGCGCAGCAGGGCCACCTGCTCGCCGGCGTCGGACACGCCGTTGGGCGAGGAGATCGTGCGCAGGTCCGCGGCGAAGTCCTCCCACGAGGGGTAGCGAAGCTGCGGGTCGCGCGCGGTCGCCCGCGAGAACACCACGTCGAAGAGCGGCGGGATGCCAGGCTTGGCCTGGCTCGGAGCCGGCAGGTTGCCGAGCATGATGCGCGTGGCGAGCGCGGCGGGCGTGTCGGGTGCGAATGGCAGCGCCCCGACCAGCATCTTGTAGAGCATGATCCCCATCGAATACATGTCCGACTTCATCGACGCGGCCTTGCCCTCCAGTTGCTCGGGCGCCATGTAGGCCGGGGATCCCACCACCATCGCGCGGGTCGAGTCGAACGCGAGGTTGGAGAACGCCACGCCGAAGTCGGCGACCTTGGCCTCGCCCTCGGCGCTCATGAGGATGTTGGCGGGCTTCAGGTCCCGGTGGATCACGCCGTTGGCGTTGGCATAGGAAAGCGCGTCGCAGCAGCTCTCCAGCAGGTGCGCCACGCGTTCCGGCGGAAGCAGCCCGTCGGGCGTACCGAAGCGCTCGAGGCTGCCCTCCTTCGCATACTCCATCACGATGTAGGCGCGGTCGTCGTCGGCGGCCGCGTCGTACACCTGGGTGATGTTGGGGTGGGTCAGGCGCTTGGCGAGCAGCGTCTCCTTGAGGAAGAGCGAGCGGAAGAGCTTGCGGTCCTCCGAGTTCAGGCGCTGCGGGTTGTAGACCTTGATCGCGACGTCGCGCGCGGGAAAGAGCTCGCGCCCGAGGTAGATGGTTGCCGAGGCGCCGCGTCCGAGGATCCCCATGATCTCCCAGGAGCCGATCCGTTTCGGCACTTCCGAGCGCGCATCCTCGCCTCCCGGCGGGATCGAGGTCTTGAAGCTCACTCGCGCTCCTCGCGGACCCGGCGCATGAGGTGGGCCACGTCGAGCAGAAGCACGCTGGCACCCTCCTGTACGCCGATGCCCGAGATCGCCGCGCCCACCGCACGCTCGCCGAGGTCCGGCGCGGGCAGGATCTCGTCCTCCGCGAGCGCCAGCACGTCGGAGACGCTCGAGACCACGAGCCCGACCAGCCGGCCGTCTACGTTCAGCACGATCGCGCTTGCGTCCTGGAGCGCGAGCGGCTGCGGAAAGCCGAACATGATCCCGAGGTCGACCACCGGGACGATCGCCCCGCGAAGGTTGATCACGCCGCGAACGAAGTGCGCGACGTGCGGGATGCGCGTCACGTGGTCGACCTTGCGGATCTCCTGGACCTGGAGGATGTCGATGCCGTAGCTCTCGTCGCCGAGGGTGCAGGTCAGGAACTCCCGCCGCGCGCGCTCCGCCGCGCCGTGGAGCGCGTCCATGAACTCCGTCTCGGCGTTCATCTCGCGGCTTCCTTCCTGCCGACCCGCGCGAGCGCCTTGTCGCGAAGCTTGCCCAGGGGGGCCACTTCGTGGACGGCGTCGAGCTCGATCGCCTCGCGCGGCATGCCGAAGATCACCGAGGTGGCCTCGTCCTGGGCGATGTTCCAGGCGCCGGCCTCCTTCATCTTGAGCATGCCCTTGGCGCCGTCCTTGCCCATGCCGGTCATGATCACCCCGATCGCGTCGGCGCCCAGGAACTTCGCCGCCGACAGGAACAGGAAGTCGACGGAGGGACGATGCAGGTTCATCGGCGGCTCGGTGGACAGCTTGCAGAGCAGCTGGCCGTCGTCGCGCTTCACCCACAGGTGCTTGCCGCCCGGCGCGATGTAGGCATGGCCGGGAAGGATCGGGTCGTTGTGCTCGGCTTCCTTCACGCGGATCTGGCAGAGGCCATCGAGGCGCTCGGCGAACATGCGCGTGAAATTCTCCGGCATGTGCTGCACGATCGCGATCCCCGGGCATTCGGCGGTCATGCCGAGCAGGAACTCGCGGATCGCCTCGGTGCCCCCGGTCGAGGCCCCCACGGCGATCAGCTGCTCCGAGGTCTTCACACCGCGCGGCACCGGGCGCTTGGGCACCACGGCGGGGATCGTGACCGTGTCCTCGGGGTTCGCACGGCGCGGCGGCTTCAGGCGCGCGCTCTTGGCCGCGCGGATCTTTTCCGCGATCAGGTCGCCGTAGTCGTCGGGCGTCTGCTCGTTCAGCTTCGGCTTGGTGACGAAGTCCACGGCGCCGAGCTCGAGCGCGCGGAAGGTCACCTCGCTGCCACGCTCGGTCGCCGACGAGATCATCACCACCGGCATCGGGTGCGCGCGCATCAGCCTGTCGAGGAACTCCAGGCCGTTCATCTTCGGCATCTCGACGTCGAGCGTGATCACGTCGGGGGAGAGCTTCTTGATCAGGTCGCGCGCCTCGAAGGCGTCGGCGGCGGCGCCCACGACCTCGATGTCCGGCTGGTCCTTGAGGATGTCGGTCAGCACGTCGCGGATCATCCGCGAGTCATCGACGATGAGAACCCTGATCTTGTCCGTCATTTGAACAGCTCCGCCTGGCCCTCGATCGGGCCGTGGAAAAGGCGCGCGCCGTAGTCACGCTCGCGCAGCACGATGGTGTCGTTGTTGACCTTGCGCAGCCGCTTCACCATCACCTTGCCGCTGCGGGGGAAGAAATAGATCTTGCGGGGCCAGACATCGAGCAGGTCGCGGGCGACGATCGGGATGCGCTCGAGGCTGAGGTATTCCACGATGAACTCCGCGTTCTGCTCGCCCACGTTCGAGAGCATGAAGCCCTGCAGCACGTTGCCGCCGCCGAAGACCTTGGCCTCGAGCCGGTCGCGGCGCCCGCCGAGCTTCAGGATCTGGTTGATCAGCAGTTCCATCGCGTGCACGCCGTAGCGCCCGCCCGCGCTGATGTTGCCGTGGGTGCCGACCAGCTTGCCCTCGTCGGGAAGCATGAAGTGGTTCATGCCGCCGATGCCGCTCTCCCGGTCGCGCAGGCACGCCGACACGCAGGAGCCGAGCACCGTGACCAGCGCCATGTCCTTGTTGGTGGCGTAGTACTCGCCCGGCAGGATCTTGGCGCTTTCGACCTTGAAGTGCGGATCGAAGTAGCGGTTCGGCTGCTCGTCGCGTAGCGGATCACCCTCCCGCATCATGGCGTTCTCCCTCTCCCTCGGGCGCCCAGGGAGTGGAACGTGGCGTGGGAGAGGGTTGGCATCATGTCGCCAGCTCGTACACGGTCTGGCCGCGCAGGCGGAAGTGGCGCCCCTGGTCGAGCAGGCTCTCGGCGTGGCCGGCGAAGAAGAGCCCGCCCGGGCGCAGCAGCCGCGCGTAGCGCTCCACCAGGCGCCGCTGGGTGGGCTTGTCGAAGTAGATCATCACATTGCGGCAGAAGATCGCGTCGAGGCCCGGCTTGATCGGCCAATCCGCGTCCATCAGGTTCACGCGCAGGAATTCCACGTGGGCCGCCAGGTCGCGCCTGACGCGCGCATGGCCCTCGTTGCGCCCCGTTCCCCGCAGGAAAAAACGCTTCTGGCGCTCCTCGGGCAGCTTGAGCACCGACTGCACCGGGTAGACCCCCTCCCGCGCGGTGGCGATGACCTGCGTGTCCAGGTCGCTCGCAAGCACTTCGAAGGGCGCGGCACCCAGGGCTTCCGTCAGGCACATCGCGATCGTGTACGGCTCCTCACCCGTCGAGCATCCCGCGCTCCAGATGCGCAACGCCTCGTTGGGGCGAACGGTGGCGCGCGCGTGCGCGGCAAGGATCGTGAAGTGGTGCTCCTCGCGGTAGAACGCGGTCACATTGGTGGTGAGCGCGTTGGTGCAGTGCTCCCACTCGGCCGGCTCCAGCTCGAGGAAGCGCACATAGTCGTCGAACGAGGCAATTCCAAGGGCCCGCAAACGGCGAGCGAGCCGGGCATACACCATCTCGCTCTTGCCCTCGGGCAGGCGAATGCCCGAGAACTTGTAGATACGGTCGCTGATCAGGCGGAAATGGTCCGCGTTGAACGCGAACTCGCGGGAGGCCTCGGTGGCGGTGCTCACCTGACGCTCCCTGCAACCGCGCGGGCGGCCGGGGCGCGAGCCACCGCGTTCACGTCGAGGATGAGGGCCACCCGTCCGTCGCCGAGGATCGTGGCGCCCGCGATTCCCGGGACCGAATGCAGGTTGGCGTCGAGCGACTTCACCACCAGCTGCTGCTGGCCGACCAGCCGGTCGACGAGGAGGGCCGCGCGGCGGTTGTCGATCTCGACCACGAGGCAGAGCTTGCCGCCGTCGCCCTGGTAGGCACCCGAGGCGTCGGGCGATTGCACGACCTGCGCGAGGTTGATGAGCGGCAGGTGCTCGCCGCGCACCGCCACGAGCGAGGCCTGGTTCACGATGTTCTTGATGTCGGCGGCGGTCGGCATGATCGCCTCGGCCACGAATTCGAGGGGCACGATGTACTGCTCGTCGCCGACGCCCACGATCATGCCGTCGAGCACCGCGAGGGTGAGCGGCAGCTGGATGGTGATCGTCGTGCCCTCGCCCTTGGTCGACGTGACCGACACGCCCCCGCCCAGCGAGGTGATGTTGCGACGCACGACATCCATCCCGACCCCGCGTCCCGAGAGGTTGGTGACCTCCTTGGCCGTCGAGAACCCTGCCTCGAAGATGAGGCCCCAGACCTGCCCATCGGTCATCGAGTCGTCGCCGCCCATGCCGAGCTCGCGGGACTTGGAGAGGATCCGGTCGCGGTCGAGCCCGCGGCCGTCGTCCGAGACCTCGATGATGACGCTCCCTCCCCGATGGGTGGCGCGCATGAGCAGCGTGCCGACCTCGGGCTTGCCCGCCGCCGCGCGCTCCTGGGGCGACTCGATCCCGTGGTCGATGGCGTTGCGCACCACGTGGGTCAGCGGGTCTATCAGCAGCTCGATCAGCTCCTTGTCGAGCTCGGTCTCCTGGCCTTGGGTGCGCAAGTGCACCTTCTTGCCCAGGCGGCTGGACACGTCGTACACCACGCGCGGGAAACGGCTGAACACGAATTCCATCGGCATCATGCGGATCGACATGACGGCCTGCTGCAGGTCGCGCGTGTTGCGGTCGAGGGTGGCAAGGCTGTGGGTGAGGTGCTCGTCCTCCTCGTGCGTCGCCTTGCCCACGGATTGCTGCATCATCGCCTGCGCGATCACCAGCTCGCCCACCAGGTTCACGATGCGGTCGATCTTCTCGACGCTCACCCGGATCGACGACGAGTCGCCCTTGCGGCGGTTCTGGTCGCCGGCGGCGCCGCCAAGTGGCTCGAAGAACCCGAATTTTTCGGCCGACTTCGCCACCGTGGTTTCTGCGGCCGCCTCGTCCTCGAACAGCCCATAGGCGGTGCCCGCCGGCTTTGCGACCGCGGGCGGCGCGGGCTCCGGATCCGCATCGGCGGCGGCGACGGCATCGAAGAACGACTCCTCGGTCGGCGCCGGCGCGGAGTCCTTCTTCGCGGCCTTTTCCTTTTTCGCGGGCTCCTTGGCCGGCTTCGCGGCTTCCTTCCCGGAGGCAGGCTTCGGTGCCGGGCTCAGAGTCCCGGCGCGGTAGCCGATGAACTGGGCACGCAAGCCGTCCATCGCCGGATCCGGCCCACGCTCGCCCGACTTCAAGCGGGCGAGGTGGGCCTTGAACACGTCGCACGCATCGAGCAGCAGGCGGACCGTGGAGTCGTCGGCGCGGCCCTTGCCCTTGCGCAGCCCGTCGAAGAGCGACTCCATCTCGTGCGTCGCATCGGTGAGCTGGGTGAAGCCGAAGGTGCCGCTGCCGCCCTTGATCGAGTGCGCGGCGCGAAAGATCGCGTTGAGCACTTCCGGATCCTGCTTGCCCGAACCGAGCGCCATGGCGTGCTCCTCGATCGACTCGAGGTGCTCGTGGGCCTCGTCGAAGAAGGTCGCGATGAACCGGTTCAGGTCGATGGCCATGCCGGTCCTAACGCAAGACCTTCTGCACGACTTCCAGGAGTGTCGCCGGATCGAAGGGCTTCACCAGCCAGCCGGTGGCACCGGCCGCACGGCCCTGGGCCTTCATGGCGTCCGACGATTCGGTGGTGAGCAGCAGGATCGGCACGCTCTTGTAGTCGCGCAGCTCGCGCAGGCTCCTCACGAGGGTGAGGCCGTCCATGTTGGGCATGTTCTGGTCGGTGATCACGAGGTCGACGTTGGTCGCGGTCGCGCGGTCGAGGCCCTGCGCGCCGTCCTCGGCCTCGATGACGCGGTATCCCGCGGACTCCAACACGAATGCGACCATCTCACGCATGGTGGCGGAGTCGTCGACGGCCAGGATGGTTTTCATGGGCTTTGTGCCTGTTCTAGAAAAGGTCGACGCTGCCGGCGTGCGTCTTGTCGGTTCGCACCGGGCCGCGGGGATCCGCGTCGATCTGGCGAATGCCGGCGACGATGCAGGCGAGCATCGCGCGCGAGCGCTCGACCCACTGCTCGGCTTGCAACGGGTCGGCAACCGGGGGGGTCGCGAGCGACAGTGCCTCGACCAGCTTCTCGCGCATCTTGTCGACGCGCAGCTTCTGGGCATCGATCAGCTGGTCCACCAGGTCGTGGGATTGAAGGTGCTGCACGGCGCGGTACAAATGGTCCAGGACGACGCCGTACTCGTCCACCTTGCCGGCGGCCGGCACAGTGCGCTGCGCCGCGACAATGCGATCGGCGGCACCGCGAAACGCGATCATGAGCTGGTCGGAGGTCTCGCGCAGCAGCACCTGGCTGCGCGCGAGCTCGTCCGCGGTGACCGCAAGTCGCTCGTTCAGCGTCTCGGCCACGGTGACCAGCAGGTCCGAGGCCTGTGCGGCGTCCTCGGCTCCCGTTTTTCTTCTTTCCGACATGTATTCCCCTAACCTGCCTCGACGACCTCGAAACTCCATCCTCCCACATCGATCACGTCTTGCGGGGAGATCGGATGGGTCCCGGGACCGAGATCCTTGCGGTTCAGGCGCGGTGCGCGGCTTCCCGAGAGACGCGCCAGGAAAAAGGCCTTGCCGCGCTTGATTACCAACGCGGTATCGGCGCCCGCCGCCCCGATCATGGTATTGGGCCGGTTGAGCGTGATCACCTCGCCCGGCCGGTCACCCTCGAGCACCCGCAACGCGAGCTCGGTGGCCAGCACATTGGCCTCGGTTTGCACGGTCTCCTGCGCGGGTCCCAGCCGCAGCGACGGATCGCGCGGGATCGCCTGGGTGCGCGAAAGGTCGACCTCGGCGCGTTCGATCGCCGCCTGCGCGCCGGCCTTCGCCTCGGCGAGGTGCCCTGCCATCAGGGTGCGCTCGTAATCGGTCTGGACGGTGCTCTCGAGGTCACCCACCCCGCCGCTCAGGAGCTCGTCATCGAAGAAGTGCAGCTTGTGGCGGCCGACCTCGATCAGGTCGAGGTGGTGGACCACCTGGTGCGCGCTCGCCAGCCCGTTCACGCGCACGCCGTTGGTGCTGGCGAGGTCCTCGGCGTAGACCGTCCGGCTCACGATCCTGAAGAGCATGTGGCGCCCGGAGATCGCAGGATGGTCGACGACGATGTCGCACGCGGGATGGCGCCCGACCACCGTCACCGGTTTCGTGAGCTCCACCTCCGTGACGATCGCATCATCGAGGCTCAGGACGACCCGCTTTCCCATCAGCCCTCGCGTCGATAGCGCGAGCCTGCCGTGGCCGCGGACTTGAGCTGGTTGTCGACCTGGCGGATGCCCTCGACCGCCGCCGCGATCTCGCCCGCGGCGAGCGCCTCGTCGGCGGTGTCGACCACGCCCGTCAGCCGCGCGACGCCATCGTCGCATTCCACCGAGAACGAGGTCTCGGTCGTGCGAGCGTCTCGGCGCAGCGCCGAGCGCACGCTCCACTCGCGCGAAAGGTTCTCCACCAGGCGGCGCGATTCGGGCGTCTCCTGGAAGCACCTGCGCCTCATCATCCCCTCGATCTCGTCGACGCATTCGTCTACCGAAAGGCGCTCGGTGGACAGGACCAAGTCGTAGTTCTCGGGGTCGCGCCAGTTCACTCCGAAGTGGCGCTTGGTGATCGCGGTGTGGGCCTCTTCCGAGAGCTGGATCTCGCTTTCCACCGTCTCGCGGTTATCGGTGGCGAGGCGCTCCATCATGCGGGTGATGCGCGTCTCGAGCGGTGCGCACACGCGCACGCGGACCACATGGGGAATGTTCTTCAGCAGGTGGGCGGCGCCCCAGCCGCGGATCACGGCGGTCGAGTCGTCACGCAGGAACTTGAAGGTCTCGTCGGCGGTGAAGATCGACAGGCTGGTGCGGTCGGTGGTGAGCCGCTCCCAGATGCCCGACTTGCCCTCGAGGAAGCGCTCCACGTGGCTCTTGCGAAGCCGCATCTTGTTGGCGATGGGCTCGATGATCTCGTGGTAGACCACCTTCTTGTTGGTGCGCTCGGCGACTCCCGCGGCGACGTCCTTGCCGAGGGAACCCATCTCGCGGGTCATGGCGATCAACGGCATGGCGGGTCCTTTTCCTAGAACTCTTTCCAGTCTTCCTGCTCACCCGTGGCGAGCGCCGGCTTGCGCCGGCTTGCCACGGCTCCCTTGTCCTCACGTCGGGCCAGCGCGCGCGGCCTTGCCTGCGATTGTGCCTGCGGCAAGGCCGGCGCGGCGCCGGGCGCATCGTCGATGCGGAACTGCGCCACCGAGTGCGCGAGGCCGGTCGCCTGGTGCGCCATGCTGGTGGCCGCCGCGGTCGCCTGCTCCACCAGCGACGCGTTCATCTGCACCACGGTATCCATCTGGGTGATCGCCTTGTTGATCTGCTCGATGCCCGAGCTCTGCTCGTGGCTCGCCGAGGCGATCTCGACCATGATCTCGGCCACCTTGCGCACCGAGGTGACCAGCTCGTCCATGGTCACGCCCGCCTGCTCGACCAGGCGGGCGCCCGCCTCCACGCGCGTCACAGAGCTCTCGATGAGTCCGCGAATCTCCTTGGCGGAGGCGGCGGAGCGCTGCGCGAGGCTGCGCACTTCGGAGGCCACGACCGCGAAGCCGCGCCCCTGCTCGCCCGCCCGCGCCGCTTCCACCGCGGCGTTCAGGGCGAGGATGTTGGTCTGGAAGGAGATGGCGTCGATCACGCCGATGATGTCGGCGATCCTCTTCGACGACGTGGTCACGTCCTGCATCGTCGCAACCACCCTGTTCACCACCTCGCCGCCCTTCTGCGCGTTGGCCGAGGCGGTTCCCGCGAGCGCGCTCGCCTGCTTCGCGTTCTCGGCGTTCTGGCGGACCGTGGTGGTGAATTCCTCGAGCGTCGAGGCGGTTTCCTCGAGCGAGCTCGCGTGCTCCTCGGTACGGCTCGACAGCTGCTGGTTGCCGGCGGCGACCTGGCCGGCGCCGACGGCGATCGATTCCGCGCCCTCGCGGATCCGGGTGACGATGCCGCCCAGCCCATGGTTCATGTCGCGCAGCGCCTTCAGCAGCTCCGCCGACTCGTCGCGCCCGTCGACATTGATGCGCGAGGTGAGGTCGCCGGCGGCGACGCGCCTGGCGACATCCACGGACTCGCGCATCGGGACCGTGATGCTGCGGGTGGTGGCCCACGCCAGCAGGATCGCGAGGACCACCACCGCGGCCTGCGTCACGTAGACGGTCGCCGCAAGGCGCTCGCCCGCCACCCTGGAGGCGGCCACCGCCTCGGCGTCCGCCTTCTTCTGGATGCCGATCAGCTGGTTCAGCTCGGCCAGCGTTTTCTGGATGATCGGGTCCAGCTCGTTCATCAGGACCTTGGCGGCGTCCTCGTTGCGGAAGCTGGTCGACATGCCGAGGGCCTGGCGAAACGGCGCCTCGACCTGCTGGTCGAGGCCGCCCAGGTTCGTGAGGATCGCGCGCTCGGCGGGCGTGGCGACGAGCGCCGACATCTTCTCGCGGGCATCGTCGTAGGCCTTGCCGAGGTTGCGGGCGCGGTCCTCGTCGACCTGCATCGCCTTGATGTCGGTGTGCAGGCCGATGTTGCGCATCACGCTCGACTGCTCGAGGACCAGCGCCTTCATCTCGGCGGCGAGATGCTCCTTGTCGCGTGTGGCCTGCAGCGTGGCGGCGAGGTCGTCGCGGCTCTTCTTGCCGAGCGCGGTGCCGCCGACGGCCACCGCGGCCATGATGACCAGGATGGCGCCGAATCCCACGGCGAGGCGTGAGCCGATCTTCAGGTTGCGCAGCACCATGCCGAGCTACCCCTTGTAGATTCCGCAGCCGACGATCATGTCCTCGAACCGCTGCAGGTACATCGCCTTGGGCTCGATCTGGCGGCTCACCGGATTCATGAACTTGTAGTCCTGCCAGCCCTTGGCGTCGGGGCCCTTCGACATCATCTCGACGCGCTCCTTCACGAAGTACTTGCCGTCGTTGTCGCGCAGCTCGATCACGTCCTTGCCGATCATCTTGTCGTTGGCGCCGTGGGCCAGCACCTTGCCCTTCATGTCGTAGACGACCACGTAGAGGTCGCGATCGGTGAATGGGCCCTGCTTGTTGTTGAAGTCGGCGAAGGCCTTGTCGCGCCCGACCTTCTTGATGTGGCCGATCGCCTTGGCGACCATGGCGGTGGCTTCGGCGGCCGTGCCCTTGGATTTGTCCTGCGCGGCGACGGGGGCGGCGCCAAGGGCGAGCAGCAGCATCGCCAGCGCGATTGAAAGGAAGCGCTTCATTGTTGTTTCTCCTCTGACCAAAGCCACACCGCGCTATTTTTACCGGGGCCACCCGGGCGGTGGACAAATGGCCCCTTGCCCTGCATCGTCCCTAGCGGGTGAAGTTGACGTCGATCTCCACCAGGCGCCCCGCGTTCCCGGAATTGAACCGCCACTGCGACAGCGTCTTCACCACCGCGCGGTCGAACACGCGCCGCGGCTGGGAGTCGAGGACTTCGACCCGGGTCACCTCGCCGGTGCCGTCGATCGTCATGCGGGCCTTGACCAGACCCTTGTCGACTCCGGCCTGCACCGCCTCGCGGGGGAATTCGGGCTCGACTTTCGAGACCAGGGTGGCGTCGCCGGGTGCGGCGACGGCGGCGTGGGCCGCGAATGAAAGAGTGACCGCGCAAAGGGCCGCGGCGAGCATTGCATGGGGTTTTCGTGACGACATGGGAAATTTCCTTGTTATGACCCTGATGTCGCCGCATTCTAGGGGTGCGCCACGTTGCCTTGATTTCGAAGCCATTACAGGCGTAATCGTCAGGCAGGCACCCTGCGCGGGGCTGCCGGCTGGCGACAGCCGGGGCCGGCCTGGGCGGGGTTCAACAGGAACTTCTGCATGTCCCAGGCGCCCGTCGGGCAGCGCTCGGCGCACAGCCCGCAGTGCAGGCAGACATCCTCGTCCTTGGCCATGATCCGGCCGGTCTTGAGCCCTCCCGCCACGTAGATCGCCTGCTCCAGGTCCGGCGCGGGGGCGTTCAACCGCGCCCGCAGCTCGCCCTCCTCCCCATCGGCGGTGAAGGTGATGCAATCCATGGGGCAGATGTCGACGCACGCGTCGCACTCGATGCACAGCTTGGGGGCGAACACCGTCTGGACGTCGCAGTTGAGGCAGCGCTGCGCCTCCTTCCAGGCGAGCTCGGGGTCGAATCCCAGCTCGACCTCCTGGCGGATGTCCTTCAGCGCGATGGCGAGGTCCTTCAGCGGCACCTTGAAGCGAGCCTCCGGGGCCACCTGGTTGTCATAGCTCCACTCGTGGATGCCCATCTTCTGCGAGATCAGGTTCACGAGCGGCCCGGGCCGCAGCCGCACGTCCTCGCCGTGGCACAGGCGGTCGATCGAGATCGCCGCCTCGTGGCCGTGGGCCACGGCCCAGATGATGTTCTTGGGACCCAGGGCCGCGTCGCCCCCGAAAAACACCTCGCGCCGGGTGGACTGCAGCGTCAGCGCGTCGACCACCGGCATCCCCCACTCGTCGAAATCCACCCCCAGGCCGCGTTCGATCCATGGGAAGGCGTTCTCCTGGCCCACCGCCACCAGCACGTCGTCGCATTCATGGACCGCGTCGGGCTCGCCCGTCGGGACGAGGGAGCGGCGCCCCTTCGCGTCATAGACCGCCTTCACCTTCTCGAACTGCACCCCGGTCAGCCGACCCTCGTCGTGCAGGAACGCCTTGGGCACCAGGAAGTTCAGGATCGGGATGCCTTCGTGCACGGCGTCCTCCTTCTCCCACGGGCTCGCCTTCATCTCCTCGAATCCGGAGCGCACGATGACCTTCACGTCGTCGCCCCCGAGGCGCCGCGAGGACCGGCAGCAATCCATCGCCGTGTTCCCGCCGCCCAGTACGATGACGCGCCGTCCGATCCGGGTGACGTGGCCGAAGGAGACCGACGCGAGCCAATCGATCCCCACATGGATGTGGGCCGCGGCCTCGCGGCGCCCGGGGACGTCGAGGTCGCGCCCGCGCGGGGCCCCCGAACCGATGAAGATCGCGTCGAAGCCCTCGCCGAGGAGCGCCTGCAGGGAATCGACGCGGTACCCGGCGCGGAAATCGACGCCGAGGTCGAGGATATAGCCGGTCTCCTCGTCGATCACGCTCTCGGGCAGGCGGAACTTCGGGATCTGGGAGCGGATCATGCCGCCGGCGCGCCGGTCGGAGTCGAACACGGTCACGTGGTAGCCGAGCGGGACGAGGTCGCGCGCCACGGTGAGCGAGGCGGGACCCGCGCCCACGCAGGCGATGCGCTTGCCGTTGCGGCGCGCGGGGGGCCGGGGCAGGCGGTCGCGGATGTCGTCCTTGTAATCGGCGGCCACGCGCTTGAGGCGGCAGATCGCGACCGGCTCGGGCTTGTCACCCCCGGGTTTCTTTTCGAGATTGGACTGGCCCTCCTCGACCCGCCCGCGCCGGCACGCCGGTTCGCACGGACGATCGCAGGTGCGGCCCAGCACGCCCGGGAAGACGTTCGAGACCCAGTTGATCATGTACGCGTCGCTGTAGCGACCCTGGGCGATGAGCCGGATGTATTCCGGTACCGGGGTGTGAGCGGGACAGGCCCATTGGCAATCGACGACCTTGTGAAAGTAGTCGGGATGCCCGATATCGGTCGGCTTCAAACGCTCTCCTCTGGTTCGCTCGTCGCGAGCGGGATCCCTCTGGCGGGGACATCGGCCCAAGTCTACCGGTATGGGGTGTCCCGAGGAAGGCTGCAGCCCTTAAACAACCGTTGCTACCGCTGCCCGCCGCCGATCGGCGTGGCCTGCGCGACGGCGGCGAAGTATTCCCAGGCGCGCTTGGCGACGTTGCCGGTGACCTGGTCGCACAGCGCTTCCGCCTCCTCCTGCGTGTAGGTGCGCAGCCTCGAGGCATCGCCGCCGGCGGCGGCGAGCATGCGCAACTGCAGCGCGGCGCTCTCCTCGAGGTAGCAGGCTGCGACCGTGGCCGAGCGCACCTCGGGAAACGCGGTGGTGATGCCGTGCCCGCGCATCATCGTGGCGATCCCTGCCCCGACTGCCAGGGCGACGAGGTCGCCCAGCTCCCGGGTACGGATCAAGCCGATGCGCGAATACTCAGGCACCCCGGCGGCGAAGATTCCGCCCTGGTTGTGAACCACCCGATGCGGCTCGCCGATCTGCGTGAGGCAAACGCACGCCGGCGGATGCGCGTGCACCACGCCGCCCACGTCGGCGCGGGCGGCGTAGAGGCGCGCATGGATCCAGAACTCGCTGTTGGGTTCGCCCTCGCCGGAGACGATGCGCCCCTCGGTGTCGAGCACCAGCAATGCGTCGGCCTCGGCCAATCCGGGACTGCGGCGCGTGGGGAGCAGGAACGTGTTGGTCCCGGGGATGCGGGCGCTGGCGTGCCCGAACGCATGGGAGAGCCCGAGGCGCTCCAGGATCCGGTTGGCGGTCGCGACGTCGCGGCGCAAGGCATCGATATCGCTCAAATCACGTTCTCCCGGTGCAGGGCGTCGATCGCAGCGGCGTCGAGTCCGAGGACGTGGCCCAGGACCTCCGCGGTGTGCTGGCCCAGGAGCGGCGGCGCGCGGTCGTGCGCGATCGGCGTGGCGGAAAACTTGATCGGATTCGCGACCATCGTCACCTCCCCGGCAGCGGGATGCGGTGCCGCGACCCGCATGCCGCGGTGGCGCACCTGGGGGTCGGCGAACACCTGCTCCAGGTCGTTGATCGGCCCGCACGGCACGCCGGCGGGCTCCAGCGCCGCGAGCCATTCGCGCGCCGGGCGCTGGCGCAGGCGCTCCGCGATCATCCCCACCAGCAGGTCGCGATGGCGCACGCGCTGCGGATTCGTGGCGAAGCGCGGGTCCGCGGCCCATTCGGCAACGCCCATGACCTCGCAGAAGCGCGCGAACTGCCCGTCGTTGCCCACCGCGACGATGAGGAACTCGTCGGCACTCGGAAACACGTGGTACGGGACGATGTTCTGGTGCGCATTGCCCATGCGCGCCGGCGCCACGCCGGAGACGAAATAGCTCGAGCTCAGGTTCGCGAGCATCGCCACCTGCACGTCGAGGAGGGCCATGTCGATGTGCTGCCCGGTCCCGCCCTTCTCGCGGTCGAGCAGCGCGCCGAGGATCGCGGCGGTCGCGTACATGCCGGTGAAGAGGTCCGAGACCGCGACGCCGACCTTCTGCGGCCCCCCTCCCGGCAGCTCGTCGCGCTCGCCCGTCACGCTCATGAGCCCGCCCAGCCCCTGCACCATGAAGTCGTAGCCCGGACGGTCGCGGTAGGGGCCGTGCTGCCCGAATCCGGTGATCGAGCAGTACACCAGGCGCGGATGGTCGACGCGAAGCGTGTCGTAGTCGAGCCCGTGGCGCGCGAGATCGCCGACCTTGAAGTTCTCGACCAGCACGTCGCTCGCGAGCGCGAGGTCGCGCGCCAACTCGCGCCCGCGGGGATGGGCGAGATCGAGCGTGATCGACTTCTTGCCGCGATTGCAGGCGAGGAAGTAGGCGGCGTCGCGGGTTTCCCGGCCGTCGCGGTCCTTGAGGAAGGGCGGTCCCCACTTGCGTGTGTCGTCGCCATGGCCGGGCCGCTCGACCTTGATGACCTCGGCGCCGAAGTCGGCGAGGTTCTGGGTGGCCCAGGGGCCGGCGAGCACGCGTGTGAGGTCGAGAACCCGCACTCCGTCGAGAATCTTGCGCATGTTTGCAGTTTAGAATGCCCATGCAATGGCGACCAAGATTTTCACCACGGACCTCAAGGTCGGCATGTTCGTCGCGGACCTCGACCGCCCGTGGGTCGATACGCCCTTCCTGCTCCAGGGATTCCTGGTCGAGGACGAGGAGCAGATCGCGGCGCTGCGCAGCCACTGCGAGTACGTGATGGTCGATCGCGCCCGCTCCGTGGGCGACGAGTTCGTGCCCGCGGCACCGAGCCCGACCAACACGGTGCCTCCGATGGGCTCGCGCAAGGGACCGCTGAGCGCGGCCGCGGTCGCGGCGAGCATCCCTTCCAAGGACGCGCCGCTGCCGCGGGCCGCAGATCCGCCGCCGAGGCCCTCGGCCGCCCGCGGGGGGCGCGTCGTCAAGCTCGAGGAGGTCACCCGCCGCGGCTCGGGCAACTTCGGCGCAGGCCACCCCACGGGGAACGGCAACGATGGCGACGGCGTGCTCGGGCGGATGTTTCGCGGGCTCTTCGGCGCGCGTCGCGAGAAGCTCTCGGGCGGGGGGCAGCCGTTGCCCCCGGAGGTCGCCGAGACCCCGCAGGAGCTGGAAGCGCGCGCCGCCCTCCTGCCGCCCGGCATCCAGGTGCAGACCTACCTGAACCAGACGACGGTCGAGGAGGAGGCCCCGCGCGCGCGCGACCTCGTGTCCCAGGCCTCGAACCTGCTCGAGAAGCTGGTCTCCGACATCCGGCTCGGGCGATCCTTCGAGGTGGAGCGCGTCCAGGACATCGTCGACGACCTGGTCGAGAGCATCGTGCGCAATCCCCAGGCCCTGATGTGGGTGGCGCGCCTGCGCGAGCAGGACATCGCGACCTACGGCCATGGCCTGCAGGTGTCGGTCTACCTCACCTCGTTCGGGCGCCACCTGGGCTTCCCGAAAACGCAGCTCGCGCAGCTCGCCCAGGTGGGCCTGCTGCTCGATGTCGGCAAGATCCGCCTTCCGAAAAGCCTGCTCGAGAAGCAGGGACGCCTCACCGACGCGTAGTTCGACCAGGCCAAGGAGCATGTGGCGCTGGGCCTCGCGATCCTCGCCGAGACGCCCGGCTTCGACGCCGAGATCCTGCGCGGCATCGAGCAGCACCACGAGCGCATGAACGGCAGCGGCTACCCGCGAGCCCTCGTGGGCGAGGAGATCGGCGTCTACGGGCGCATGTCCGGAATCGTCGACTGCTTCGCCGCGCTCACCAACCACCGGCCCTATGCCGCGGCGGTGTCCTCGTACGAAGCGTTGCGCAACATCACCGCGTGGGGCGGGGAATTCTTCCACGAGGCGCTGGTGCAGCAGTTCGTGTCCTCGGTGGGCGTGTTCCCGGTCGGCTCGCTGATCGAGCTGTCCAGCGGGGAGGTGGCGGTGGTGGTGGAGCACAGCAAGGTGCGCAGGCTCAAGCCGCGAATCCTCGTCGTGACCGGGCCCGACAAGACGCCCGCCACGTTCCCGACGATGGTCGACCTGCTCTACGACCCGAAGATGGGCGGGGATGCGCCGGCCTTCATCAAGCGCGGCCTGGCGCCCGGCGCCTACGGCCTGAACCTCGCCGACTTCTACCTCGCCTGAATCCCTTGTCCTCGCCGCCACCCGCTGATCCCGCCTTCGCCTCCGAGTCCGTCGAGCCCGACGCGCGCGGCGAGATCCTCAAGTTCCTCGATCGCGAGACGGCGGTGGCGCGGGCCACCGACGGGCGCCTCGCGGTCCTGGTCCTGGAGCTGCGCCGCGTCGACCGGCTGCAGGCCCTGCTGAGGGGCCCCGCTCCGGCGACCACCATGGGGCTGGTCGTGGACCGCCTGCGCAAGGCGCTGCGCCCCGAGGACCGCGTCGCGGCGCTGTCCGACGAGCAGGTCTGCGTGGTGCTGCCGCGCCTTGCCCACCCGAGCCAGGCGGTGCTCGCGGCGGTGAAGCTGCTGCGCGCGCTCGACCGGCCGATGGCCCACGAGGGCGGCTCCGCCGTGCTGCGGCCTTGCGTCGGCGTCGCGACCCTGCCGGAGCATGGATTCGACCCGGCCGAGCTGCTGATGGCCGCCGATGTCGCGCGCCACATCGCCGCAACGCGCGAAGAGGGCTATCACGTGATGCAGCCCGAGGACCAGGTCGAGACCGAGGTGTACCGCGGCCTCGACCTCGACCTCGAGCGCGCCATCCGCGCCAACGAGCTCGAGCTGCACTACCAGCCGCAGGTTGCGCTCGACGACGGCGGCGCGGTCGGTGTCGAGGCATTGGTTCGCTGGCGCCACCTCAAGGCGGGAGAAGTTTCCGCGCCGACCATCGTCGGCGTCGCGGAGCGCACCGGGCTCATCTCCTCGCTCACGCACTGGATCCTCAACGCGGCGCTGCGCCAGGCGGCGCAGTGGCGCGCCGCGGGCATCACGCCCCGCATCTCGATGAACCTGTCGCTCGCCACCCTCACCGATCGCGAGCTGCCCTCGGTGGTCGACCAGAGCATCAAGACCTGGGGTGTGCCGGCCGGCGACGTGGTGCTCGAGATCGCCGAGAGCTCGATGATCGTGGACGCGGAACGCTCGGTGGCGATCCTCACCCGGCTGAAAGGGGTGGGCGTGCAGCTGTCGATCGACGATTTCGGGTCGGGGTTCTCGTCGCTGTCGCACATGCGCCGCTTCCCGATCGACGAGATCAAGATCGACCGCCCCTTCGTGCGCGCGATGCTCGAGGAGCGCGGCGACATGGCCCTGGTGCGCTCGGCGATCGACCTGGGGCACCACTTCGGGCTCCGGGTGGTGGCCGAAGGAGCGGAGACGCAGCCCACGCTCGCCGAGCTCGCGCGCCTCGGGTGCGACATCGCCCAGGGCCACGCGGTGAGCGCGGCGCTCACGCCCCCGGCCTTCAGGGACTGGTGGCTGAAGCACTCCGCCGGGAGCTGAATGACAGCATGGTATAAATCAGTGCCATGAAGAAGGGTTTCTACACGATCATGGCGGCGCAGTTCTTCTCGTCGCTCGCCGACAACGCGCTCCTGATCGCCGCGATCGCGATGCTGGTGCAGCTCGATGGCCCCGCCTGGCTCACGCCGCTGCTGAAATTCTTCTTCACCATCTCGTACGTGGTGCTCGCTTTCGTCGTAGGCGCCTTCGCCGACTCGATGCCGAAGGGCCGGGTGATGTTCATCACCAAC
>JANMYH010000224.1:0-10236 GCA_031381925.1 Burkholderiales bacterium
CCCCTGATTTTCCTCTGCGTGGTCACTGGCGCGGCGCTGGTGTACCTGATGTCAGAGGCGTCTTCGAACAACGCGCTGTTCGCGAAGAACTACCAGACGCTGCTTTACATGGGCGTGGGTTTCGCGTTCGGCTTGATGGCCCTCATCGGCTACCAGCTGGCACTCCTGCGCCGCAAGCTGCGCGAGCGGGTGTTCGGCTCCAAGCTCACGCTCAGGCTCATGGTTGTGTTCGCGCTCATGGCGCTCATCCCCGGCGGCCTGGTCTACGCGATTTCGTTCCAGTTCCTGCAGCGCTCGATCGAGTCGTGGTTCGACGTGCGTGTCGACGAGTCCCTGAAGGGCGGCATCCGGCTCGCCCGCAACGCCCTGGAAAATTCGCTGAAGGAGCTGGCGCTCAAGGCCGAGACCATGTCGATGGCTCTTGCCAGTACGCAGGCCGTCGAAGGCGCCACGCTCAACCGGTTGCGCGAGCAGCACTCGATCGAGGAAGCTACGCTGCTCACGTCGCGCGGCAAGGTCCTCGCGCAGGCCGGAGCGGATCCCGTCGCCCTGCTGCCGGACCTGCCCGGTCCCAACCTGATGCGCCAGGTCCGGGCGCAGCAGATGGTCCGCTCGATCGAGGAGATTCCCGAGCGCGGCCTGTACCTGCGGGTCATCGTCCCGGTCAACGTGCTCACCATCGCCGACGACATCCGGATCCTGCAGGTGCTGCAGCGCGTGCCGACCGCGATCGCGAAGGACGCGCAGCTCGTCGCCGCCGGCGATACCGAGTACCAGCAGCTGCTGCTCGCACGCGTGGACCTGAAGCGGATCTTCGGCCTGACGCTCACGCTCGCGATGCTGCTGACCCTCTTCTCGGCGCTCGCGCTCGCCTTCGTCCTCTCCGAGAGGCTTTCGGCACCGCTCTCCGCGCTCGCGGAGGCCACGCGCGCGATCGCCAAGGGCGACTACCCGAAGCTGAACCCGGTGAAGAGCCGCGACGAGTTCGGCGTCCTCACGCAGTCGTTCAACACGATGACGCGCCAGATCGCCGATGCGACGGAGGCGATGGAACGCAACCAGCAGCAGCTGGAGGATTCCAAGACCTACCTCGAAAGCATCCTCTCGAACCTCACTTCGGGAGTGCTCACGTTCGACGAGCGGCTGTACGTGAAGACGATGAACGCGGCCGCGAACGAGATCCTTTCGGTGCCCGCGGGCGCCTTCCACGGCCTCAAGCTTTCCGATTGGCCGCGACACCTGCAATCGGTGGCGCCGTTCGCCGAAATCGCGCTGCGCCACTTCGCCGCGTCCGGCATGCGCCAGTGGGAGGAGCAGATGGAGTACCGCCGCGACGACGGCCAGCGCACCCTGCTCCTGCGCGGAACGCGCCTGGCGCAGCGCGGCGAGACCGGCTACGTCATGGTGTTCGACGACATCACCCACCTCATCCAGGCGCAGCGCGACGCCGCCTGGGGCGAAGTGGCGCGCCGCCTCGCCCACGAGATCAAGAACCCCCTCACCCCGATCCAGCTTTCGGCCGAGCGCCTGCAGCAGAAGCTGAAGGACAAGCTGCCGCAGCACGAGGCGGAGGTTCTCGCACGCGCCACCGGGACGATCGTCAGCCACGTCGCAGCGCTCAAGGGCATGGTGGACGACTTCACCCAGTACGCGCATGCATCGCGCATGAACGCGCGCGCGCTGGGACTGAACGACCTGGTGCGCGAGGTGCTGGTGCTCTACGAGGCGATGGGAGTCGCCATCGAGCCGCGCCTCGCCGAGGACCTCCCGCAGATCTACGCCGATCCCGCGATGCTGCGCCAGGTGCTTCACAACCTGTTCCAGAACGCGATCGATGCACTCACCGGCGTCGAAGCACCGCGGATCCTCGTCTCGACCAGCCAGGGCACCGGTGGCGTGCTGCTGACGGTGCGCGACAACGGGACCGGAATCGCCGAGGGCGTGATGGGACGCATCTTCGAGCCGTACGTCACTACCAAGCCCAAGGGCACGGGATTAGGGCTCGCGATCGTCAAGAAGATCGTCGACGAGCACCACGGGCGGATCCTCGTGGAGAACGTGAAGCCGCATGGCGCGACGGTGAGCATCGTCCTGCCTTCCAGGGCCGCGGCGTAGCCGGCGACTGCCATGCCCGCGAACCAGATCCTCGTCGTCGACGACGAAGTCGGCATCCGCGAACTTCTTTTCGAGATCCTGCGCGACGAGGGCTACGGTGTGCGCCTGGCCGAGAACGCGCAGACCGCGCGCTCCGCCCGCAAGGAGATGCGTCCTGATCTCGTGCTGCTCGACATCTGGATGCCCGATACCGATGGCATCACCCTGCTGAAGGAGTGGGCGGGGAGCGGGCTCCTCACGATGCCGGTGGTGATGATGTCGGGGCACGGGACGATCGACTCGGCCGTGGAGGCCACGCGCATCGGCGCATTCGACTTTCTCGAGAAACCCATCAGCCTGCCGAAGCTGCTCGCCACGGTGGGCAAGGCGCTGGCAGGCGGCAAGGCCCTGCCGAAAACCGGCCTCGCGCTGGTGAACCTCGGCCGAGCCCGCGTCATCCAGGAATTGCGCCAGCGCCTCGAGCAGGTGAGCCGGATGCGCACTCCGGTGCTGCTGATCGGCGAGCCGGGCTGCGGCTTCGAGCTGTGCGCCCGCCACCTGCACATCGCCAATACGCCATGGATCGCCCTCGAGGAAACCGATTGGCTCGGGAGCAATCCCTTCGAGCCGCTCAACGAGGCGCGCGACGGCACGCTCTTCCTGTCGGGGATCGCGCTGCTCAGCAAGGCCGAGCAGAAGGGCCTGGTGCAGCTCGTGGGCAAGCTCGAGAAGTTCAACGTCCGCCTCATCTGCGCGGCCACGGGGCCGCTGCCCGCCATGGTGGAGGACGGGCGCTTCGATCCGGCGCTCTACCACCAGCTCTCGGGGCTGACCATTCGCGTGCCGTCGCTTGCCGACCATGCCGAGGACATTCCCGACATCGCCGCGACGATGCTCACGCAGCTCGTCGATGCGAACGAGGTTCCGTTGCGGACGCTCACCGTGGGTTCGCTCAACGTGATGCGCAACCTCGACTGGCCCGGCAACCTGCCGGTGCTTCAGAACGTGGTCAAGACCCTCGCCCTCACCGCGCTTGCCAATGACGTCACCGGTGACGACGTGAACCGGGTGGCACGCGAGTTCAACCTGGGCCCGCGCGAGCAGCCGACGACGGAGGTGGGCGTCTCGCTCGACCTGCCGCTGAGGGACGCACGCGAGCAGTTCGAGAAGCAATACTTCCTGCACCACATCCGCCGGGAGGAAGGCAACATGTCGCGCGTGGCGGACCGCGTGGGACTCGAACGCACCCACCTTTACCGGAAGTTGAAGCAGCTCGGAATACGCCCCTCGGGCAAAAGCGAGGACGCCGCGGGCAGCTAGCTAGCGGGCCTCGATCCGGCCTAGGCGCACCGCCGTGAGGCCGGTCTTCACGTTGTTGGGCACCGGCATGATCAGGACGCAATTGTCGTAGGGCGCGCGCACGGGCTGCTCGCCGTCCCAGGCGATCACGTCTCCACGGTGCGGTATCACCTCGAGACCTGCGAAGTTCCTCGCGAAGCGGAATGCGGGCGAGCTGGCGATGACCGCGTCGGTGACCCGGATGAGGCGCTGTGCAGGGACCGCGGAGTCGATCTCGCGCGCGGCGTGCGCAGGATCCACGACACCCAGGTGGTGGAGGAATCGCCAGGTGGTCTGCCATGCCACGTGCTCGGAGCTCCTCTCCCAGTGCTGGCCGCACTCCACCAGCAGCGCGTTCTTCGGGCTCGCGGGATCGCCGAAGCCGGCGAAGTCGCGCATCCGGGTACCGTTGGCGTGCCCGGTATCGCTCACGATGTGCTCGGGCACCCCCACTTCGAACGCGAAGCGAATGCCCTTCTCGAGCGGCCCGCAGATCATGACCGGCGGGCTCGGCTCGAGCATCGAGTGGATGTCGAGCAGGAAATCGGCCGCCTCGATGAAAGGCCTCAGCGCGCGCGCGCGGCGCAATTCCACCGTCGAACCGCTGCCACCGAGGGTCGACGCAGACCACACGCGGTTGAAGTCCTCGTCGACGAAGCGGGTCGCGTACGGGGTGGCCGGGTCGAAGCGGGAAAATGCCTCGACATTCGCGAATGCCAGCGTGAGCTTGCCGCACGCCGGCCGCAGCCGCTGCCGCAGCAGGCGGTCGACCACGATCGCCCCGCAGATCTCGTTGCCATGCGTAAGCGCGTTCACCATCACGTGCGGCCCGGGGCGCGGGCTCTCGAAGGTGTGGATGAAATCGGTCCCGGTGTCCGACTCGCGATGATCGCGGATGTCGGGGGCTTGCAGCTCGACGGCGACGGGGGGCATGGATTCAGCGCTTGTGGTCGTGGCCATGGGGATGGCCGTGGTCGTGGGAGTGGTCATGATCGTGGGAATGATCGTGACCGTGGGGATGGCCGAGGTCGTGATGGTGGTCGTGGTGTTGGCCGGGCTGCGCGCACAGGTGCGAGCCGCGCTGCGCTGCATAACTGGCCACCGATTCGAGAAGCGTGTCGAGGTTCCGCTTGAGCGTCGCGAATCCGGCGGTCTTCGCGCGAGTGCGCTCGTCCATGTAGAGCCGGCGGTTCACTTCGATCTGCAGGCTGTGCCGGCCGGCCTTCGGGTCCGAAAACGCGCGCACCAGCTCCACACCCTTGTAGGGGTCGTTGACACGCACCTCGTAGCCCATCGCGCGCAGCGCCGCTGCCACGTGGGCGGTGAACTCGGGTTCGCAGGTGCTGCCATCGCGGTCACCGAGGACAAAATCGGCGCGGTGCTTGCCCGGGCCTTCCTCCGAGATTCGCCCGCTCACCGCGGGCATCGAATGCAGGTTCAGGTGCCAGACACCGCCAAAGTGGTCGTGCGTCCGGTCGAGCGCATCCTTGACCGCTCGCTGGTAGGGCTGGTGGAAGTGCACGATGCGTGCCTTTACCTCTTCGATGCCGAGCTTGCGCGCGTAGATGGAATCGCCCGAATCGAGCACCCGCCAGATGAGCCCGATGCCCTTCTGCGTCTTGGCGCTCGGAATCGCGGGCCCGGGCCATGGCGCGTCGAGCAGCGTCGCGTCGATGTCGAGCAAAGAGCGGTTGGCGTCGATGTAGCTGCGCGGGAAGCGGGCCTTGATGAAGGTCGCGCCGACATCGGGGCCCGAGGCGTAGAGCTCGTCGACGTAGCTATCCTCGGCCTGGCGCAGTTGCTCGAGCGAGACCGCCGCGCGGAAGTCCTCGGGATAATCGGTCCCGCTGTGCGGGGAATCGAGCACCAGGGGAACGCCGGCGCCACGGGGCTTGATCAGTTCGAACGGGGCGGTCATGGGGAATTCGAGTCGTTCAGGTGGCAGGCAGAAATGCGGCCCGGCGCGATCTCGCGCAGCCGGGGAACGTCCACGCTGCATCGCGCAAACGCTTTCGGGCAGCGCGGGTGGAAATGGCAGCCGGGCGGGGGCGCGAGCGGCGAAGGGATCTCTCCGCGGATGGGCACATAGTGGCGGCGGCGCGCGTCGACCTTCGGGACCTCCGCGATGAGCGCCTCCGTATAGGGATGGTTCGGGCGGGCGTAAAGTTCCGCCGTGGGAGCCGCCTCGACGATTCGCCCGAGGTACATCACCACCACGCGATCTGAAACGTGTCGGATCACGCCGAGGTCGTGGCTGATGAAGAGGTACGTGAGGGCCAGCTCCTCGCGCAGGCGGATGAAGAGGTTGAGGACCTGCGCCTGGATCGAAACGTCGAGGGCTGCGACCGCCTCGTCGCAAACCAGGAAGCGGGGCTTCACCGCGAGAGCCCGCGCGATGCCGATGCGGCTGCGCTGCCCGCCGGAAAACTGGTGCGGGAAGCGCCGCATGAGCGAGGCGTCCATGCCGACGCGCTGCAGGATATCGGCGACGTAGGCTTCCCGGTCCGCCGCCGCTACCAGCCCGTGGACCACCGGGGCCTCGCCCACGATGTCGATGATGCGCATGCGCGGATTGAGCGAGGCGTAGGGATCCTGAAAGATCATCTGCACCGCGAGGCGCTCCGCGCGCGCGGCGGGCGCTTCATACTCGCGGTAAGGACGCCCTTTCCAGAGGCGTTCGCCTTCGGTCGGCGCAAGGATGCGCGAGACGATCCGCCCGAGCGTCGATTTCCCGCAGCCCGATTCGCCCACCAGGCCGACGACTTCGCGCTCGCGGATTGCGAGGCTCACATCGTCCACGGCGTGAACCGTGGACTCGAACACGCGTGCGCCGAGACGGCGGGCGATGCGGCCGGCAAGATCGGGGCGCTTCACGAATCGCTTCGAGATGCCACGCAGCTCCAGGAGCGCGGGGGCGGCGCTCATGGGGCAGGGTTCACGCAGCGCAGGATTCGGCCCGCGGAAACCGTGCGCTCCGGGGGTGCCAGGCGACAACTCTCGATCGAGCGGGTGCATCGTTCGCGAAAGGCGCACGCCTCGCCCAGGCCGAGCAGGGACGGCGTCATCCCCGGGACCTGCGCAAGGGGCCGCCCCGGCAGATTGCGGCTCGGAACCGAGTCGAGCAGGCCGCGGGTGTACGGATGCATCGGGTGCTCGAGCACGTCGTCGACGCTTCCCGACTCGACGATCCTGCCGGCGTACATCACGCAAACCTCGTCGGCCAGGCCCGAGATCACCGAGAGGTCATGGGTGATCCAGATGAGGCCCGCGCCGCTTTCGCGGCAGAGCTTCTGCATCTCGAAGAGGATCTGGCCCTGGATGGTCACGTCGAGCGCGGTGGTGGGTTCGTCGGCGATGATGAGGTCGGGCTTGTTGATGAGCGCGATCGCGATCGCCACGCGTTGGCGCATGCCGCCCGAAAAATGGTGCGGATAGCTGCGCAGGCGTTCGTCGGGCGATGCGATGCCGACCTTCGCGAGCGACTCGCGGCAGCGCGCGAGCGCGCTTTCCCGGGACACGGCGTGGTGCGCCTGAACCGCCTCGACCATCTGCGTGTCGATGCGCAGCACCGGGTTCAGCGTCATCATCGGATCCTGGAAGATCATCGCGATGCGATTGCCGCGGAGCTTCCGCCAGGCGGGCTCCCCGAGCCCGGTGAGCTCCTGGCCGTTCAACGCGATCCGCCCGGCCACGATGCGCCCCGGAGCGTCGACCAGTCCCATGATCGAATAGCCGGTCATCGACTTGCCCGAGCCCGATTCGCCGACCAGACCGAGGATGCGCCCCCGCCCCACGCTGAAGCTCACGTCGTCGACCGCCTTCACCACGCCCGCCTTGGTGAAGAAATGCATGCGCAGCCCGCTGACCTCGAGTACCGGAGCCGCGGCGGGCGCGGGCGCGCTCATTTCTTGAGCCTCGGGTTGAGGATGTCGCGCAACTGGTCGGCCACGAGATTGATCGCGACGATGGTGAGCACCAGCGCGAGCCCCGGGTAGAAGCTGATCCAGTACTTGCCGGAGAGCAGGTACTGGAATCCGTTGGAGATCAGCAGCCCGATCGAAGGCTCGGTGATCGGTAGCCCCAGCCCCAGGAATGACAGGGCGGCCTCGAGCTGGATCGCGTGGGCGACCTGCACGGTCGCGACCACGATGAGGGGAGGCAGGCAGTTGGGAAGCAGGTGGCGCAGGACTATGCGCGGGCGAGACAGCGCCAGGACCTGCGCCGCCTCGATGTACTCCTTCTGGCGCTCGACCAACGCCGAGGAGCGCACGGTGCGCGCGTAATACGCCCACTGCACCGTCACCAGCGCGGTGATGATCTTGTCGACGCCCTGGCCGAGCACGGCGAGCAGCACCAGGGCGATGAGGATCGCGGGAAACGACAGCTGGATGTCGGCGATGCGCATGATGATCGCATCGACCTTGCCGCCGAAATACGCTGCCGCGAGTCCGAGCGTGAGGCCGATTGCAAGGGCGATCACCGTGCTGGTCACGCCCACGAACAGCGAGATGCGGATCCCGTAGAAGATCCCCGAGAGCATGTCGCGCCCCTGGTCGTCGGTTCCCAGCCAATAGGGCTTGCCGGTCGTGGCGGATATCTCGCCTGGGGCGAGCTTGGAGTCGGCCACGTCGAGCTGCGCGAGGTCGTACGGATTCTGCGGCGAGACCAGGGGTGCCGCGATGGCGAGCGCCAGGATGGCGACGAGCATCGCGAGGCCGAGGAGCGCGAGCCGGCTTTCGGCAAACTCCGCGGCGAAGCGTCGCCACGGGGACTCGGCGTGCGCAAGCGCGGGGTCGCTGACCGGCTCGGTGGCGATGACGCCCATGGTCAGTGCGCCCCTGCGGCCGAGCCCAGGCGCACGCGCGGATCGAGGATCGAGTACAGGATGTCGACGATGAAATTGATCGCGATGAAGATAGTGACGATCACCAGCAGGTACGCCACGATCACCGGCCGGTCGAGCTGGTTGATCGAATCGATCAGGAGCTTTCCGGTGCCCGGCCAGGCGAAGATCGACTCGGTGATGATCGCGAAAGCGATCACCGAGCCCAGCTCGAGGCCGATCACCGTGACGATCGGGATGAGGATGTTCTTCAGCACGTGCACCCCGATGACGCGCCCCGGCCCCAGCCCCTTGGCGCGCGCGAACTTCACGTAGTCCTGCAGGACCGCCTCGCGCGTGCTCGCGCGCGTGAGCCGGATCAGGAGCGAGAGCTTGAAGAGCGCGAGGTTCAGCGCCGGCATCGCCAAGTGCTGTAGCCCGTCCCAGGTGAGGAAGCTCACCGGGACTCCGAGGAGCATCACGGTCTCGCCGCGGCCGTTGGGAGGCAGCCATCCCAGGTGCACCGAGAACAGCATGATCATCACCAGGCCGACCCAGAAGGTCGGAAGGCTGAACCCGAGGATCGAGCCCGCCATGATGGCGCGGCCCGCGATCGAGTCCGGGTGTAGCCCCGCGACGAGGCCCAGCGGGATGCCGATGGCGATGGCGATCACCATCGCCGCGCCAGCAAGCTCGAGCGTGGCCGGGAGCCGGTCGAGGATCAGCTGGATGGCCGGTATGTTGAAGACGAAGGAGCGCCCGAGGTCGCCGCTCGCGGCACGCGCGACGAACGTGCCGTATTGCTCGAGGATCGGCTTGTCAAGGCCCAGGGCGGCCGTCGCGCGTGCGCGCTCGACGGCATCGGCCTGGGGATTGACCAGCAGCTCGATCGGGTTGCCGATCGCATAGACGCCGAGGAACACCAGGAACGACATCACCACCAGCACGAAGAGGCTCTGCCCGAAACGGCGAATGGTGAAGTCGAGCAAAGGCTCTCCTTGGAGTCCGGCCCTCAAGCCATGGAGGATCAGGACACTAGCGAGCGACGGGCTTCAAACCCGTCGCGAGGGTGTACTGATCCGTCCGCGGGGTATACCGGTAGCCTTTGGCGGTCGCCCAGGTGCTCACCTCGTAGTGGATCGGGATGAGGCCGGTGTCGTTCATCACGGTCTCCGCAGCCTGCTGGATCATGCCCTCGCGCTTCTTGTCGTCCATCGTGACCAGCGCATCGGTGACCTGCTTGTCGAACACCGGATTGGAGTAGCGACCGCGGTTGGTCACGCCCATCCCCTTGGCGGGATCGTGGGTTGCCAGCAACGAGCGCAGACTCGAGCCCTGCTCGCCCGACTCCGTTCCCCAACCGAGCACCATGTAGCCGAAGTCGCCCTTGGTGGCGCGGGTGAAGTACACGCTCGAGGGCATGGTCTCCACCTTGGCCTCGATGCCGGCGCGCGAATAGAATTGCGCGATCGCCTGCACCACCTTGTCGTCGTTGATGTAGCGGTTGTTGGGACCATGCAGCGTCAAGGTGAATCCGCTCGGGTACCCCGCCTCGGCGAGAAGCCTCTTCGCGCCTTCCGGATCGTATTTCGTGGGCTTCAGCTTCTTGCTGGTCCCGTAGAAAAAATCGGGCAGCATCTGCGCCGCGGGCACCGCCTTCTTCTCCATCACGCGCTCGACGATCGCATCGCGATTGATCGCCATCGAGAGCGCCTTCCTCACGCGCGCGTCCTTGAAGGGATTCCTGTCGAGCGGCTTGCCGTCCTTGGACGTCACGAACGGGACCGTCTTGTCGTTCCACTGGTTCAGGTGCACGTAGATGACGCGATTCGACACTTTGTCGGCGAGCGCGAATTTCTTGTCCGTCGCCAGCCGGGAGATGTCCGCCGTGGGAACGGTCTCGATCATCTGCACGTCGCCGGACAGGAGTGCGGCCACCCGCGCCGACGAGTTCGACAGGATCTTGAAAGTGATCTTGTCCC
>JANMYH010000271.1:0-4019 GCA_031381925.1 Burkholderiales bacterium
CGGGGCGGTGGTGGGCACGGCGGTGGGTCTCGCCGCCGCTCCCCTCGTGGGCCCGGCCGGCATCGCCGCGGGCGCCGGGGCGGGAGCCTATGCGGCGTCGCTCGTGGGCGGCCTGACGGGCGGAGTCGACCAGGAAGCGCAACCCGACCACACGGTCGTGCGGCCCGCCGAAGCGATGATCGCCGTGAACGTGAGCGGTGCCGGCATTCCAGAGGAGCGCATCGTGCAGGTGTTCGAGGACGCGGGTGCGTGGCAGATCGAGCGCAGCGATGGGCAGTGGGAAGACGGGGAGTGGAAGGACTTCGACCCGGTTTCCGCGCCGCAGCTCATCGGCGGGCGCGACCCGCAGGCGGGCGCCGGCCGGTTGCCCTCAGCGCGGAGCTAGCGGCGCCGCCCGCACGCTGAGATTGCCCGCGAGCATCGTCCGGTCGAGCAGCTTCGCGGCCTGGTAGATCGCACGGATCGTGGGCGTGGCAACGCCCACCAGGCTTCCCAGCTCCACCACGCTTCCCACCAGCGCGTCGATCTCGAGGGCGCGCCCGGCTTCCGTGTCCTGCAACATCGAGGTCTTGTGGCGCCCCACTCGGGTGGCGCCTTCGAGGCGCTTGTCGATCGTCAGCCGGAAGGCGATGCCGAGCTTCTCCCCGACCGCCTGCGCCTCCTGCATCATCCGTGTGGCGAGGTCGCGCCCGTCGGCGTCGGTGCAGATATCGGACACTCCCGCGTGGGTGAGCGCCGAGATCGGGTTGAACGTCACGTTGCCCCATAGCTTGATCCAGACCTCCGCACGGATGTCGTCCACCACCGGCGCCTGGAACCCTGCGCGGGCGAACGCGCCCGACACCCGCGCGATGCGCTCGCTTTTCGTGCCATCGAGCTCCCCCATGGGCAAGCGATCGTTGCCCATGTGCATCACCTCGCCGGGTGCGATGCGCTGCGCGGCCACGAACACGACGCCGCCGATGACGCGCCGCGCCGGGATCGCATCCCTGATTCGCCCACCGGGATCGACCGCCTCGACCGCGCGGCCCTCGAACGCGCCGCCGTGCGCCTGGAAATACCAGAAGGGGACGCCGTTCTGCAGCGGCATCACCACGGTTTCGGCGTGGCAGAGCGACACGATGCTCGCGGCGATTTCGCCCACCTGGTGGGCCTTGAGCGTGAGGATCACCAGGTCGAAGGAGCCTGCGCGCTCGAAGCTGTCCGTGGCGTTCACGTCACGCGCGATCTCCTCGCGGCCGTCGGTGTGCCGCAAGCGCACGCCGCGGGCCTTGATCGCATCGAGGTTTTCCCCGCGCGCGATGAAGGTCACGTCCTCGCCGCCCAGGGCAAGTCGCGCGCCGAGGACGCTGCCGATGGCGCCGGCGCCGACGATGCAAATTCTCATGGGCGCTCCGCGCTCGGGGATAATCGGTATTCCATCCCCGCCACCTTAGCCCAATCCGCAATGCGCCTGCTCGCCGCTGTCCTCCTCGTCGTCGCCCTTCCCGCGCTCTCGCAGCGGGACGTGGAGGGCGCGCGCCGAACCATCGCCGCGATCGAGCAGCTCCTCCAGCAGCGGCCGGCCGACGCCACGCTCTGGTATTTCCTCGCACGCGTCCAGGCGCAGGCGGGCGGGCGCAAGGAGGCGATCGCCGCACTCGAGAAGGTGGCCGAGCTGGGCGATGGATTCCTGCCGCCACGCACCGACGGCTTCGAGACCCTGTGGGAGGATCCCGCGTTCAAGGCGGTGCGCGCGCGCCTGGAGGCAAAGTTGCCGCGGATGGACTTCGCGCCGACCGCCTTCGAGCTCGACGACAAGACCGTGATCCCGGAAGGGATCGCCTACGATCCCCACTCGCGCGCGTTCTTCGTCGGCTCGATCGCGCAGCGACGCATCCTGCGCGTGGCCGAGGGCCAGGGGGCTTCGGAGTTCGCGGGCGAGAAGGCCGGGCTCGACCACGTGCTCGGCATCGCGATGGATGCGCCGCGCCGCATCCTCTATGCGGTCAGCACCACCGCGCTCACCGACGTGGGCGAGCGGCAGCGTCGCAACGCCGTGTTCGCCTTCGACGCCGATTCACGCCGGCTCGTGCAGCGCTACGACGTGCCCAACTCCCTGCAGCTGAACGACGTCGCGGTGGCTCCGGGAGGGCGCGTCTTCGCCAGCGATTCAGCGAGCGGGGCCATCTACGAAATCGCGGTGAAGGGACCGGGGCCCGCGCGCGAGCTGGTGGCGCCGAACCAGCTGCGCGGGGCCAACGGCCTTGCAGCGTCGCCCGACGGGACGAAGCTCTTCGTCGCGCACTCCACCGGCCTCGCGGTCGTGGACATTTCCACCGGCGCCTTCAAGCGCGTGGCCAACGAGACCCGCGAGAGCGTCGCGGCGATCGACGGGCTCTACGAGTACCGCGGAGATCTCATCGGCGTGCAGAACGCGACCACGCCGGGGCGCGTCGTCCTCATCAGCCTGTCGCGCGGCGGCGAAAGCGTGACTCGCGTGCGAACGCTGCTGTCGCACCACCACAACGCGCTCGACGAGCCCACCACGGGCGCGGTCGCGGGCGACTATTTCTACCTGCTCGCCGCCACCGGGATCACCCGCTTCAACCGCCAGGGCACCATCGATCGCCAGGAATCGCTGCCCATCCCCACCGTGGTGAAAGTCCTCCTGCCGCGTTAAATAAATGGTGTCGGAGACCCTTTATTTGCTCTTGTAGGCCCAGGCCATCATCAGGATCCCTGCCAGCATCATGGGCAGCGACAGCCACTGCCCCATCGACAGCCCCCAGCCCAGCAGTCCCAGGAAATCGTCGGGCTGGCGCGTGAACTCGGCGAGGAAGCGGAAAAATCCGTAACCGATGAGAAATGCGCCCGACACCGCGCCGGTGGGTCGGGGCTTCGCGGAGAAGAGCCACAGCAGCGCGAAGAGCGCGAGCCCCTCGAGGGCGAACTGGTAGAGCTGCGACGGATGGCGCGCCACCTGCGCGGCATCGTGCTGCGGGAACCACATCCCCCACGGCAGGGTGGTGGGCCGCCCCGGCAACTCGCCGTTGATGAAGTTGCCCATGCGGCCGGCGGCAAGCCCGATCGGCACCAACGGCGCCACGAAGTCCATGGTCGGGAGCCAGCGCTTCCGCTTGATCGCGCAGAACACCGCGATGGCGAGCATCACCCCGATGAACCCGCCGTGGAAGCTCATGCCGCCCGACCAGATCTGCAGGATCTCGCCGGGATGCTCGAGGTAGTAGGCCGGCTTGTAGAACAGCACGTATCCGAGCCGCCCGCCGAGGATCACGCCGAGCACGCCGTAGAGCAGCATGTCGTCCACATCCTTCGCCTCGAGCCCGTGGCCCAACCCGTCGCGGACCCGCTTCTTGCCGAGCATGATGAAGGCGATGAAGCCGATCACATACATGAGACCGTACCAGCGCACCGCCAGGGGACCCAGGCTGAAGAGGATGGGGTCGAACTGCGGGTGGACTGGCAAGGAGAAGCCTTTCGTCGAGCGTCAAGGGGCGCGCGGCATTATCCCAGACGATCGCGCAAATGAAACGCGCCGAGCGTTTGGGCGCTCGGCGCGGAGCTGACGGCCGGAACCGTCAGGGACGGGCGTAATGGCCTACAGGTCGCGCATGTCGGGACCGGACCCACGAGTCGGGTGAAGCGCGCGCTTGCGCGACAGGCCGATCATGATGCCCACGGCGCCCGTCACGGCGAACGCGAGGGCGAGCGGCATCGACACCGGGAACATCCCGAAGAGCACTCCGTCGGTGGCCAGGCCGGGCACGAAGCACGCCACGCCCAGGGCAAGCAGGACGAAACCAATGATGAGGGCGATCATTTTCATGGGGGAGGATCCTTCAAAATGGGGTGGATGAATGTTGGACCTTCCCGAAAGTAGGTCGTGCATCGATGCCATGGGCCGATCGGACGTCGTAATATAGCGATGCAGACGTAGGACTTCTTCCCCCGCGCAGAAACCCACCCGCCATGGCCCACAAATACCGTTCATTCACGATCACCAAGGGCGTGCCGCG